>JBEKCX010000083.1:0-9422 GCA_050014655.1 Occallatibacter sp.
ACCTTGCAGCCGCTGCGCCAACTGACCGCGGACAATACCTACCTGCTGGATCGCGATCACTCGGTGGCGGACGGCGCGCTGGTATATGAGAGCCAGACATTTCGCACCAAGGTCAACTATCAGTTCACGCGGGCGCTCTCCGCGCGCGTGATTGCGGAGTACGACTCGACGCTGGCCAATCCCGCGGAAACATCGTTGCTGCGGACCAAGCAGGTTGGCACGGAGGCGCTGTTTACGTGGCTTCCGCATCCCGGCACGGCAGTCTATATCGGCTACAACGACGACCTGCAGAATCTGGATCGGGCGCTCTGCAATCGTCTGCCCGGCGGGGCCTGCGATCCTGACAATACGGTGGCGCCACGGTCGACGCAGTTCTTGAACGATGGACGACAGGTATTCATCAAGGCATCCTATCTATTCCGCTTCTAGGCACAGTCAAATGTCTTGACGAGTGCGCGCGCGAGCGTCTCTGCGAGTGGTCCGCAGGCATTCTCTTTCGCTGCCGGCATCGTCTTCGGCGGATTGCCTTCGATTAAAATGGATGCAAATGGCGTTTCCCATTAAAGTCTGTGTCGTCTGCTCAGAGGCGTTCGAACTGAGGCCGGACAAGCCCGGCTTTGCCAATCGCTGCCCGTCGTGCAGCGAGCCCGAGACGGCGGTCCCCACCCCCAAGCGGCCCATGGACGCCGTGGAGCGCAAGGCGGCTAAAGAAGCCAACGAGGCGCGCCGGAAAGCGATCCGTGATCTGCTCTATCGCAAGGAGAACTAGGCTATTACCACGTGATTTCGTGCGTGGCGATTGAGTCCTGAGGTTTCCCACCCTCGGCGTTCGCCGTGGAGAACGGCTAGGGTGGGATTGGTGGCCATGCCGCTCTTGGACCGCCGCGCCCGCCTCTGCGAAACTGGAGACGTGCCCAGCCCGTTGCCAGCCCTTATCTTCGACCTGGATGGAACCCTCACCGACTCGAAACCCGGCATTGTCGGCTGCCTGAGCAAGGTGATCGCCGCCTATAACATAGACCCTGGAGGTCCGCTGGACCGCTTTGTGGGGCCGCCGATAGAAGAGTGGGCCGTTGCGCTGCTGCCGGCCTCAAGCGAAGAAGCCCGCGCCGCCCTGGCGCGCGACTACCGCGCCTGCTACGACCGCGAAGGCTGGCGGAATAACTCCGTCTTCGCCGGGGTGCGCGAGATGCTCGGCGAGCTTCGCCGGCTGGGTTTTCCGCTCTACGTCTGCACCTCGAAGGGCCAGCACTTTGCCGCGCGGATTCTCGATTACTTCGAGCTGACGCCGCTTTTCACGGCCATCTATGGCGACAAGGCCGAATTTGCCAGCCACAGCAAGGTGGATTTGCTCGCCCGACTGCTCGGCGAGTCTTCGCTCCAGAGCGACTCCGCCTGGATGATCGGCGACCGCGTCTTCGACTTCCAGGCGGCCGGGGCCAACCATATTCGCTGCCTGGCCGCTGGATGGGGCTACGGTTCGCCTGAGGAGTATGCGCTGGCTGACGCCGTCGCCGCTGCCCCGCATAACGTGCCCGCTCTCGTGGCGCCTCGGGAAACTTCTCAAGTCTGCCGCTGACAGCTATCTCTCATCCAGCGGCCGCTCACTTTGCGCTCAGCTCTCGATATAGTCCCAGAAGGCGTCGGCCAGCTCGGCGCCCAGTTCGTTTGTCATGCGGCGGGCGGCGCGTTCCACCTCTTCCATCAGGCCGTGCAGGTAGTCGCGGGAGCGGGAGATGGCTGCCACGCCGATAGTCGCCGATTGCCACGTGACCGCCTCGTCCATCTCGGCCACCGAAACGTTGAAACTCTGCTTCAACTGGTCCTTGAGCGAGCGGACTACGTGACGCCGGTCCTTTAGCGACTGGGCGTGCTCGATGCGAATTTCGAGGGTGAGCTGGGCGACGGGCATGGCGCAATCCCGTTTCATTATGGGCCGAGTTGTCCCAAACGGACAATAGCACAGGATTCTGGGATTCGGGGATACCAGTTTCCGCAGTACACTGGAGTGCATAGGAATGAGATTCTCAGTTCCCCATCCGATCCCCTATCAGGGCAGCAAGCGGCGCCTGGCGCCGGCAATACTCAGTCTTGTGCCCGATCGGGGCTATACCCGCCTTGTCGAGCCATTCGCGGGTTCAGCAGCGGTCACCCTCGCCGCGGCATCCCAATGCAGATTTCGCTCCTTCTTGCTCGGCGATGCGCTTGAGCCTCTTGTCCGCTTATGGGAAAGCATCCTCCACGAACCAGCCGGCATCGCCAAAGCCTATGAAGTGCTGTGGTGCCGCGAACAAAAAACACCTATCGATGGGTTCTACGCGATTCGCGCCGAATTCAACGCGGACCGCGATCCGGCCAAGCTACTCTATTTGCTGGCTCGATGCGTGAAAAACGCAGTGCGGTTCAATCCGGCAGGTGAGTTCAACCAGTCGCCGGACAAACGCCGCAGAGGTACACATCCACATGCTATGGAGGCTGAAATAGTGGCAGCGCATCGAGTCTTACATGGCAAGTGCCGCGCCGTTCATTCCGATTTTGCGCAACTGTTCGAACAGGCCCGGGCGGGCGATTTTTTTTATCTTGACCCACCTTACCAAGGTACGAGTGACGGGCGGGATCAGCGTTATATCGCCGGTCTGAGCCGAGAAAGAATCAACGAAGGCCTTGCGCTTCTCAATCGACAACGCAGTCCATTCATTCTCAGCTATGACGGGTCATGCGGGGGGCGGAATTATGGCAATCCGTTGCCGGGGGAAGTTGCGCGCCGAATCCTTTTGGATGTTGGACGGTCCAGCCAGGCCACGCTGAATGGGCGCGAAGAGACGACAGTTGAGTCCTTATACGTGTCGCACGAGTTGCCGGTTGCCAGCCGGAACGCCAAGTATTCTCTGGGCGATTTTGCGGAGCAAGCAGCGCTGTTTTGTTAGCTATTGCGAAGTATTTCCTTGATCTGTTCCGGCACTGTTCTGCGGTTCTTCCGCGATTCGCGCCGAAGCCTCTCATAGATTCGGACCTCGTCGCCTATCCAAACAAGATTTGCCCGCCTTTCACGCTCCGTCCCGACATGGTCGTACTTCTCTGGCTCAGCCCAGTAGCATGTGCCACAAGTGCCGAGATTCTTATCCCGCAACCAGTTGGGGCAATGCTCGCAGCTCCACGACTTCTTTCTGTTGCAGGAACCGCACAGAACCAGGTAGGGGTTGGCTTGTCGGGCTTGCGACTCTCCTGCCACTTCGTAGGGAATACGATGATCCACCTGGAGATTGGTGCTCGCGCCGCATATCTGGCACTTGCCTCCGGCGGCGGCTATGATTTCGTCCCGTTGCTTCTTCGGGAGCGCTGCCCTTCCAGACTTTCTCGGGTCGACGCTTGCCGTTTCAGACAAAACGTATGCCGCTATTGACCGACCGTTCGTGTGCTTGACCTTGATTGTCTGGATTGAAAAGCCGAGTTCGCGTGCGTCGCGCACGGCGCGAGGCGGATGCTCGTAGCCAGCATGATTGATCTCCTCCGTTGTGACAATGCCGTTCTTGACAATGCTATCCAAAACAAACCGCGGCCTTTTATTGCTCACGGCTTCGATGCGCTGGAGCAGTTCTTTCGATATTCTTGACGGGTTTGCCATCAGAATGTCCCCCGTTTCAGTAGAGGTTTGCTTGGCGTTCAAACGGCGCCAGTTGTTCCGAGGCGTGTTTGGGGTTGAAGAGGCTGACCACGATCATAGCAATGACGGCCGTAACCGGCGCAGGGAATATGGCGGCGTGCGCGGCGACAGTGGGTTGAGATGCCGGCCGGGCATCCGCCGCGGCGGACGCTGGAGCACTCCAGATTGCAGCGGGCGCCTGGACCTTGCAGGAGGGACTTCGTCGCGGGCGTTCAGCCCAGCGCGGCCAACCAGTTGCGGAGTTCAGCAGCCGGGTCTGGCTGGCGGAAGATGGCGCCGGCGACGGCCGCGACCGTTGCTCCCGCAGAGAGCGCCTCGGCAGCCGTGGCCAGCGTGATGCCGCCCACAGCCACCAGCACCGGGCCGGGTCCAGCCTGGGCGCGCAGCCGCCGCACGCCCTCCATGCCAATGGGCGGCGTGGAGGTCTGCTTGGTGCGGGTGGCGAAGACCGGGCCAACGGAGAGATAATCCACTGGCTCGGTCAGAATGCCCGGCAAGAGCGCGGTGCTGCCGCCGAAGGTTCCCACGATGCGGTCCGGCCCCAGCAACCGCCGCGCCTCGGCCGGCTTCAGGTCACCGGCATCCACATGCACGCCGTCAAAGCCAATCCGCTCAACCAGATCGGCGCGATCATCCAGGATCAGTTTCACCTTTCCGGCGGGCAGCGCGGCGCGCAGGATCCCCGCGTCGGCCAGCAGTTCGGCGTCCGCGCCGGTCTTCCACCCCAACGACGAAGACCTGTCGTTGGGGACCCCGGTCTTGTTGCGGTACTCAAGCAGCGTAACGCCTGCCTCGGCCAGCGAGCCGGCCAGCCTGCGCAGAAACTCGGCGCGGCCCGTGGAGGGGACAAACGAAGAGTCGAGAATCGGGTAGACCTTGGGAAAAGAGAAGGGCATGGAACAAGGATAATGGACCTCGCGCGAGGCCTTTGCCCACGGAACGCTGGCGCTGATCGGCTTGACCTCCATTTCCTGGGCCTGTGGGACACTTCCGTAAGAAGGTGGTAGTATTAATTACTACTGGAGTGGATCCTATGCCTACCATTGAGAAACTGAGCATCGCGCTTCCTTCCGAAATGGCCGCCATCGTCCGCCGGGCCGTCGACGGTGGGGAGTACTCCTCCAACAGCGAGGTCATCCGCGACGCGCTCCGCGATTGGACCCACAAGCGGCGGTTGCGTGAGCAAAGTTTGGCCAGCCTGCGCAAGGTGTGGCAGGAGGCCGTCTCCGACGACTCTGAGGGGCTTGACCCCGACCCTGTCTTCGAACGACTCGAGAGCAAATATGACGGCCTTGCGAAGGCGGCGGGGCGATAATGCGCCTTCGTTTGTCCCCGCATGTCCCCGGCGATCTGGAAGAGATCGCGGACTACATCGCCAAAGACAGTCCCCGGCAGGCAGCCCGGCTGCTTCGAGAACTTCGCGCGCGGATGAAGGAGATAGCCAAGCGGCCGACGCTCTGTCGGCTCCGGCCCGAGCTTGGCGCAGAGGCTCGATTGGCGTCACTGGGTCAATACGTGATTCTCTTTCGCATTCGCTCCAACGCGGTTCGCATTGAACGAGTTGTGCATGGCAGCCGGAACTTGCTTCCGATAATGGAAGAAAACGAGAACTGGGACCAAACAAGAATGCAAGTTCAACAAAAAAGCGATCTTAAGAATTGAGCGATCCCACCCTAGCCGTTCGCCGCGGCGAACCGCGGCGACACGCGGCGAGGGTGGGGCACCCAGAGCAGTGCGGTTGGGGGAACGGCAACTGATCACTGAAAACTGACCACTGTCTTGCTACATCCCGTCCGCCGAGGGCCCGTAAGCGCCGGGGATGGGCTTGTCGAGCAGGCGCAGGTAAACGCCCAACTGGGCGCGGTGGTGAATCATGTGGTTGAGCACCCAGGTGCGCCAGACCTCGTACTTCGATTCGTCGATCCAGGCCTGGCCGCCAGCCACAAACTTCCAGTTCTCGTCCCACTTCTCCGGCGCAAAGCCGGCCAGCGCAGTCTTGGCCTCAGCCGTCTCCTTGTCGAAGCGCTCCAGAAGCGCCTCTTTGGATGCGGGAACATAGGCTTCCCACTTGTGATCCGCGGGAAACTCCAGCTTGTCGGTGGTCAGCGTGGTGATCGCCCACTCCCCGGCGAGTTCGGCGGTGTGCCCTGCCAACCGGCCCAGGCTCATGGACTTGGGGTGGGGTTTGTAAGTGAAGTCGGCGTCGGCGGGGATCGCCTCAAGCATCTTGCGCGTCCTGGCGATCTCGCGGTCGTATTCGGCGATCAGTTCCTTTTGAAAATCCATAGTGCAACCTCCCATGTTGCCAGACCAGCATACCGGAAGTTCGCGGAAGAAGCGAAGAAAAAGCGATGAAATTGCGGGCGCGTTCAACCGCAAGGTTACAATTCAGGTGAGTTGATGCTCAGGAAGGCGTCGGTGGTTGCGAAGGTGAAACTGCGTTTGCGAGTGCGAGGATCCTTGGCTTTAGCCGCGGTGGCGCTGGCGATTGCCGCCACCGCGCAGAATCCGGTCTCCGCACCGCGCTTCGATGCCTGGAAGATCATCGGACCGGGCGGCGGCGGAACCATGATAGCTCCCACCATCAGCCCTCACGATCCCGGCGTCGTGGTGGAGCACTGCGACATGACGGGGGGGTACATTACGGAAGATGGGGGCAACTCCTGGCGTATGTTCAACGTGCGCACGGGCATAGAGAGTTTTGCCTTCGACCCCTCTGACCCCAAGCGAATCTATGCGGGAAACGCGGCCCTGTCACGTAGCGACGACGCGGGGCGGACCTGGCGGATGCTCTTCCCAGATCCAACCAAAGGCACTGTTCAGCATCGGAATGGGGACCACGCGGACTACACTCTGACCTCTAACGACGGGAATTACGTTACCGGGTTGAACATACGCCAGATTTTAGTGGATCCCAAAGACTCGAATCTCGTCCATATTGCATTTTCCGATCCGCGGAACGGAGGCACGACACTCCTGGTCTCGAAGAACAGCGGCGCCTCCTTCCGATATGAGCACGAGTTTCCCGCCGACCAAACCCTCCTGCTCGCTTATCCGGGCGGTGAGCGGCTGGCGATTGGGACACTGGGCGTTTACTACGGCCGGGCAGAGACCGCGAAGCCGATCGCAGGACCGGAAGAGAGAATCGCGTACGCCAGCGCAGGCGATGCAAATGGGCGCATGATCCTTTATGCCACGACCAAAAAAGGCGAACTGTTCGTCTCAGAGGATGAGGGCCGAAGCTGGAGCGCGAGGACGCCGGCGCTCGGCCAGCAGTCCGCTCAGTTTGGCGCAGTTGCCGCGGCGGCCGGCAATGGGCGGATCGCGTATATCGGCTTCAGGCGGCTCAAGCTGGGCGAGCGCCCCGAGGATACTTACAACGGCATCGCCAAGACCGTGGATGCGGGCGTTACCTGGTCGATCGTCTTCCGCGAGTCAACCCATGCCGCATCCAATCTCGATGCGTCGTGGATCGAAGAGCGCGCGACCGGCATCGGGTGGGAAGGCGGCAAGAGCATCATATTCGACGCCCCATACAGCCTGGGCGTGGCTCCCGGCAACCCCGACATCTGCTACGCCACCGACCTCTTCAGAACCTACCGGACGCTGGATGGAGGAAAGACCTGGGCTCAGGTCAACTCCGCGCGCGTGGGAGACGACCGCTGGACGACGCGCGGTCTTGACGTCACCACAGCCTACGGGGTGCAATTCGACCCGTTCGACTCGAAGCACATCTTCATCGACTACACCGACATAGGAGCCTTTCACAGCTATGATGGCGGCCAATCGTGGCAGTCGGCGACGAACGGGATTCCGGATAGCTGGCGAAACACGACCTACTGGCTGGCATTCGATCCCGATGTCAAGGGGCTGATGTGGGGCGCATTCAGCGGGATACACGACCTGCCCCGGCCGAAGATGTGGCGCCATGGAGACTTCGCGGAACGGGCCAGGGGAGGAGTCGCAGTATCGACGGATGGGGGGCGGAGCTGGAACCGGTCGAATGCCGGCATGGAGGAGACGGCATTCACGCACGTGCTGCTCGATCCCGCAAGCCCCGCCGGGCAGCGCACCCTCTACGCCTGTGGGTTTGGCATGGGCGTGTACAAGTCGACGGACAACGGGAAGAGCTGGCAACTGAAGAACGATGGAATCAAGGAGATCGACCCTTTTGCCTGGCGGATCGTGCGCTCGAACGACGGCGCGCTCTATCTGATCGTGGCCCGCCGCAACGAAGGACGCTTCGGCGAAACGGACGGCGGCGCGCTCTACAAATCCCTGGATGGGGCGGAGCACTGGGAGAAGATACGTCTTCCGGAGGGTGTGAACGGACCGACGGGGCTGGCGATCGATCCACGCGACAATCGTCGCATCTACCTGACCGCCTGGGGCCAGGAGCACGAGGGAGCGGACGTGGGAGGCGGCGTGTTCCTATCCACCGACTGCGGCGAAAGCTGGAAGCCGGTCTTCAGCCAGTCGCAGCATGTGTACGATGTGACTATCGATCCGAGAGCGCCGGATACGCTCTGCATCTGCGGCTTCGATGCGGCCGCATACCGCTCGACCGACGCCGGCCTTCACTGGGCGCGGATTCAGGGCTACAACTTCAAGTGGGGCCACCGCGTTTTGATGGATCCCAACGACGCATCGAAGATCTACATCACGACCTATGGCGGAAGCGTGTGGCACGGGCCGGCTGCCGGAGACCCAACCGCCACTGAAGATATCCTGACGTCTGTCCCCATTGCGCAGTAGCGTAACCCTGAGGCCGCACGGCGGCTTGTGCTGCGGGCCGCTGTCCGGCGCTCATGTCTCCCTTTGGGGTCCTGTGCTACTATCAGCGTCGAGAGGTATCAGTTCGCGGGAGAATTGAGAGATGGCATACGTCATTGCAGAACCCTGTATCGGCACCAAGGACACCGCCTGTGTGGACGCTTGTCCTGTCGATTGCATCCACCCCAAGAAAGACGAAGACGGCCACGCCGAGAGCGACCAGTTGTTCATCGATCCGGTCGAGTGCATCGATTGCGGCGCGTGCGTCCCGGCCTGCCCGGTTTCGGCCATCTTCCCGCAGGACGATCTGCCGGAGAAGTGGGCCAGCTTTGCCGAGAAGAATGCGGCACATTTCGGACGCTGACCGGCTTCCGGCCTCTTGAAACGGCGAGCTTGCCGCCAGTGCGCATCCCGCGCGGAGGGATGCGCATTGCCTTCTATGTGCTCCATGACAACCGGATTGTGTGAGCCTTCAATCTGAGCGACCGGGGTCAGCCAGCTCTCCGCGGCAACTTATTGCGCCGCCTCGTCCATCGCATCGGCCGCGGAAGAGAAACCCAGGTTGGGAATCCAACCCTTTGAGTCTTCGCTCGATGCGGAAACTGTTCCTGCGCGGGGCGCGATGGCAAACCGTCCCTTCCCGATCTCCACAAAATCGACACTGTCGCCCGTCTTCAGGCCAAGCTGTTTGCGGATGTGGGAAGGAAGAGTGATGCGGCCGTTGAAAGTGACCACTGCGGTGGGCATGTGGAACCTCTGCTCTTATTGTAACGCCCGGCCAACAATTGGCAATCCCCCCAAGGAATGCAACCTGTGGAAGCGCAGTCGCCTATTCGATCAGTTCCATGCCTGCATCGCGCGCGGCTCTGCGGTCGAAGGTGACGGTCCGGCTGCACCCGGCGGCCCGGGCCGAGGCGGCAATCAGGCAATCCGCGAAATCCGCCCTGCCCCTCCTGTATCGCTGCAAAGCCCTTTCGACGGTCTC
>JBEKCX010000084.1:0-9415 GCA_050014655.1 Occallatibacter sp.
TCCACCCGAGGGTCTGTCAACTCAGAAAAATACTTCAGGGGATTGTCCATATCCCCTTCTCACAGCATCACCCCGTTTTGCATATAGCAAGACTGGTCCATTTATATGCGTCGGCCCTGGGGGCGCAAGGGGCGGAATGTACAAAGCGGGCCGGCAAGCGATAAAATTGCGACTCCGTACCAAGCGGCCGCGGCGCGGCGATAAGATACGCCAGCCGCCCCGCTCAATCCCGAATCTCTGAGGCCCTGAAATGAAATATCCGATTCTCCGCCTGTTTGCACGCCTGGCCGCACTTATGCCTGCCAGGATTGTTTTGGTTGCCGCGGTCGCGGCGCTGCTCACCGCCCATGCAGCCTTTCCCCAGGCTGCTCCGCCGCAGGCGCCCATTGTGCTTACCGGCGCGGACCGGCGGCCCGCCATCTCGCTCGACGGCGACTGGGCATCGATCGTCGATCCATACTTCTCCGGGCTCTTCAGCTTTCATCACCAGGAGAAGGCCAACGGCTGGTTTGTGAACCGCAAGGCGCAGCCCGGTGATAACTTCCCCACCGAATACAACTTTGCCACCGCGCCCAAGCTGAAGGTGCCGGGGGACTGGAATACGCAGCGCGAGTCGCTGCTCTACTATGAGGGGCCGGTGTGGTATGAGCGCGACTTCACTTACCAGCCCAGGGAACACACGCGCATCTTTCTGCACGTGGGCGCTGCCAACTATCGCTCGTGGTTCTGGGTCAACGGGGTGAAGGTCTGCGAGCACGAGGGCGGATACACGAGTTTCAATTGCGAGGTGACGGCGGCGATCCGCGCGGGCGCGAACTTCGTGGTCGCTGTTGTCGATAACACGCGCCGCGAGGACAATGTTCCCACGCTGCAAACCGACTGGTGGAATTATGGCGGCCTGCATCGGTCCGTCTCTTTGATCGAGGTGCCAGAGACATTTGTCGACCAATATGACGTGCACCTCTCCCGCTCGCCGGAGACGACAATCACCCCTCACGGCAATGACTTCGGCATCATCGGCTCCTTGCATCTCGCGCACATCGAGGGCTGGGTGCATGTGGAGGGCGGCAAGGCCGGCGACAAGGTGGAGGTTGATATCCCCGAGCTAAAAGCTACCGGCTCCGGCATTCTCGCGGCGGACGGACGCGCGCAGATTCATTTGGAGGCATCGAATCTCGAGCGCTGGTCGCCGGAGACGCCGAAGCTATACAAGGTCCGGATCAGTGCGGGCCAGGATTCCATCGAGGACCTGATCCGCTTTCGCACTATCGAGACGCGCGGCACCGAGATATTGCTGAATGGAAAACCCATCTTCCTGCGCGGCGTATGCATCCATGCCGAGGCGCCTTACCGCACCGGCCGGGCTAACACGGACCAGGATGCGGAGACTCTGATGGGCTGGGCCAAGGAACTGGGCGCCAACTTTGTCCGGCTGGCGCATTATCCGCACGACGAAACCATGCTGCGCGCGGCGGATCGCATGGGTGTGCTGGTGTGGAGTGAGAATCCCGTCTACTGGGCGCTGGAGTTCGATAACTCGGCCGTGCTGGTTAAGGCCCGGCAGCAGTTGGAAGAGGAGATCGCCACCTCGCGCAATCACGCGGCGATCATTCTGTGGTCGATGGCCAACGAGACGCCCAATACGGAGGCGCGGACGCGCTTTATTGAAACTCTGGCGGGCCGCGCCCGCGAGCTTGACCCCACGCGCCTGATTACCGCGGCGCTGCTGGTGCGCGCCGAAGGGCACACCAAGATTGTGGACGACAAGCTGGGCGAGGCTTTGGACGTGATCGGCACGAACGAATACATAGGGTGGTATGAACAGACTCCGGAGGCCGCGGATATAACCGAGTGGCGCATCGACTACCAGAAGCCTCTGATCATGAGCGAGTTTGGCGGTGGGGCGAAGGCCGGCCTGCACGGAGGTGAGAACGAGCGCTGGACGGAGGAGTTCCAGGCGAACATCTATCGCCACCAACTGGGAATGTTGAACCGCATTCCCCAACTCAGAGGCATGAGCCCGTGGATTCTGATGGATTTCCGCTCGCCCAACAGGCCCCTGGCAGGCATCCAGGATGAGTACAACCGCAAGGGACTTATCTCCGAGCAGGGGCAGAAGAAGGCGGCTTTCTTTGTTCTGCAGAAGGCGTACACGGAGAAGACCGTGGGCAAGCCGGAATGAGACCTTCGGGTTCGCGCTCGTGCACATAGATAAACTGCCGGAGAAACTTTGCAAGCGCGGATTCTTGAGTTATGCTTGACCCATGGCAACCGACTCCACTCTTACCCTGATTGACGCGGAAATTGCAAAGCTCACGCAGGTCCGCTCCCTGCTGGCCGATAGCGGCAAGATCGCCGCCAAGATCATCGCGATCAAGAGCAAGATCAAAGAGCGCAAAACCCGGAAGGCATCGGCCAAAGCGCCGGCTAAAGGAGTTGCAAAGGCAGCGGCCAAAGCGACTGCCAAAGCAGCGGCAAAGGCAGCGGCAAAAAAGCCGGCCAAAGCCAGGAAGCGCCGCGTGCTGAGCCCCGAGGCGCGGCAGCGGATCGCGGATGCGCAGCGCAAGCGCTGGGCGGCCAAGGCAGCGGCCAAAGCGCCTGTGGCGGCAGCGCCTGCCTTGGAGCCTGAGAAGGCGAGAAAGCCGCGCGTGTTGAGTCCCGAGGCGCGGCAGCGGATCGCCGATGCGCAGCGCAAGCGCTGGGCGGCCAAGAAGGCCACGACTTAGAGACCCGCGCGAGCGACCATTCCGCCTCATCTTGCGGCACTCGAAAGGCGGCTCGACCATGGGCCGCCCGACCCAGGAGAGGGTGTCTGTCGCTTGCGCGGCGGCTCACGTTTGCGCGGCCGCGGAGCAGCGGGAGTTTCTTCCCCGGCAGGAAAGGCTTGCCTCTCAGGTAGCACTGCGTTCCCCCGCGCCGGTCCGTGCGAAGATATCCATCAGCCAGTTTCCGGTTCTGCCGTTGTCACTGAGAATTTCGATGATGAACAGCGCAAAGGCTCGCGGCCAATAATCGAGGACCGATTATCTTGAGGGCACCGCAGCTCCCCTTCGGCTTCGGTCGCCGCGGCGACCGCCAACGGCGCGCACGCTAGCGCTGCAGAAGATCGATGGGCTTGGTGAAGTCGGTGACGCGGATGGATCGGGCGAGAGCCGGGTGCTGGCGCTGCAGGGCCAGGAACATCTCCCAGGCAACGCGGCGGTAGCTGAAGTGGCCGGCCGGGCCGGAGCGGAGTTCGATGATGTACTGGGCTTCGGCGAAGTCCATCTTGAACAGCGACCTGATCCGGGTAGCAAGGGGGAGCAGGTACAAGGCCGACTGGGCGGCTTCGGGGGCGGGGCTGGCAGCAATTTGGGCGCTGGCGGCGTGGGCGGCTTCGATGGCGGACAGAAAATCCCCGCGGCAGTAAGCCTCAATGAGGATGTCAATGTAGCCGCCTTCGTCCTCAGAACCGAAATCGCAAGAGGTGGGGATTTCATAGCCGTGCAGGGTGGTCAGAGGCTGGATGATCTGCGTGCAGCGACGATGGCGGTGCATGTCGCGGAAGCCGCCGATGTCCATGAGGATGTCGAAGCGCAGGGCGGCGCCTGCCTGGAAGGCGCGGAGCGCTTCGTCGTGGCGGCCGCGATGGCGCAGGCCCAGCTCGACGATTTCGCTGACGCGGGCGGCGGGGAGCTGGGCGACGAGATCGCGAATCTGGCGGTAGGGGTGGTGGGCGGCGGAGTAGAGAAGCGTGGAGGCCAGCTCGACTTCGAGGGTCTCAGTGCGCTCGACGAGATCGACCACTGCGTGGGGCAGAGTTTCGGATGGGATTTGCGCCAGGATTTCGGCGGCGGCCTGGGTGAGTTCGGCCTGGGTTTGGATGGCGTAGTCGTTGGCCTGGGCGTATTTGACCAGGGTGGGGGCGGTGCGGACTTCGCGGGTGAGGAGGCCGGCGGCTTCGGCGGCGAGGCTTCCCTCGGGGGCTAAAGCCCCCGCCGTTTCCGGTTGGTTGATGTACGGGCTGAAGCCCGTACCCTTCACCGAGGCCAGCTTCTCCAGCGCTGCGAGCTTCTCAACTAAGGTCGCGCCAGCCTGCGCATTGACGTTCCAAGCAGGGCCGGTGGCGGCATCGCGGAGCTTGAGGCCCAGGTCGCGAAGTTCGGCGGCGGGATGGGAGAGCAGGCGGGAAACCTGAGTCTCAAGGGTGCGGGCGCTGACGATCTGGCCGAGGGAGGTATTGGTGGCCAGCGGGAGCAGGTAGCGGGCTACGTCGAAGGCGCGGGCCTTGAGGGTGCGCTCGTAGGCGTCGGGCTTGAGGGCGGCGGGGCAAGGCACGCGGCGGCGCAGCGCTTCAAAGACGGCAGCCGTGACGCGCTGGTAAGCGGCGAAGAGGTTCTCGATTGTTTTGGCGTAGAGCTGGGCGGGTTCGGCGTGGCCGGCAAAGTCGGGGAAGAACCAGCCGGACTTGAGGAAGTTCTGGTAGCGCGTCGATCGCTCCTGTCCGTCCCAGCGCTGCTCGTCGACCAGAACGATGGCGGCCAGCAGGCTGAGGCGCTCGACGGCGAAGGCGATGTGAGCCAGATCGGCGATGGAGCGGTGGCCGTACTGGAAGTAGAACGTGTTGAGGAACTGTTCGGCGCGCTGGGCGCTGATCTCCGCGAGAGATTCGCGCATGGAGAGAGCGGAGCGGGAGTACTTGGCCATGGCGTAGGCCAGCACTTCGGGGTCGGCGCCGTGAACGGCGAAGACGCTGGTTTGGTTACGAGCGCCGGGGGGGAGAAAAGATTCACTGGACATTTGAGAGCTCTCCGGACCAGAATACGGCATTGGGCTGGCTGTGGCGTTTTGCCTGCTGGACGGACGCGAGCGCTGCAGGGCTAGAATGATTGCAAAAGCTGAGGAAACGCGATTGGGCTGTGCGGGATTGAGCTAAGCAGGAGTTGACCATGCTGGAGTATCTGATTCGCACGTCGCACAGGCCGCGGCCTTTACCTTCGGGCCGCTGGGAGATGACCCAGCGCTGGAACGACCTGCTGTTTGCACACTGGCCCGTTCCTGCGGCGCGGATGGCGGAGCTGTTGCCAGAGGGCTTGCAGGTGGACGCCTATCAGGGGTCTGCCTGGCTGGGAGTGGTGCCGTTTTGGCTGGACCGGATCAAGATCCGCGGCGTGCCTCCGATTCCCGGAGCGCGCAGCTTTCCCGATCTGAATCTGCGCACCTACGTCCGCGACGAATACAACGGAACGCGGGGCGTATATTGCTTTTCACTGGATGCCAGCAACCTGCTGGCCGTGGCGTTGGCGCGCGCCTTCTATAACCTTCCCTACTACTGGGCCGAGATGCGGCTGGAGCAGCGGTCGGAGCGCGAGTTCTCGTTTTACAGCCGGAGGCGGTTCTCGAGCCAGCCGGTGATCTTCAAGGCGCGCTATCGGGGGCTGGGGCCGACCCACAAGCTGGCCGAGTACCGCAGCGGCACGCTGGAGCATTTCCTCACCGAGCGCTATTGCCTGTTTACGCGCAATCGGGCCGGGCAGGCGATCCGCGCCAATATCCACCATGTAGCCTGGCCGCTGGAAGACGCGGAAGCGGAGATCGAGCGGAACGACCTGGCATCGGCGATCGGGCTTTCGCTGCCGAACAAGGAGCCGGTACTGCACTACTCGCGGCGGCTGGCCATCTACATCTGGCCGGCAGAGCTGGTGCGGCCCGCCCTCGCGGCCCGGCCAGTCACGGTGGCTGTCACGCCCTCAGGATAAAGGCAGCTTCCAGCTTTCAACTTGCTGTGCATTCTCTGCCCTCGGGAACGAGGGTTGCGGCAGGCCTCTGCGGGATTCCGGAAGCCCGGTTCTCGCGCCCCTATAATGGGGACAGATTGGTGCGGAGCCGTCCTTACGCGGGGCTCGGAAGAGAGGGATATGGGGAATCTGCAGGGAAGAATTGCGCTGGTGACCGGGGCTTCGCAGGGGATCGGGCGGGCCTGCGCGCTGGAGTTGGCGCGGGCCGGGGCCACGATGGCGGTGACAGACATCAACGAGGTCAAGCTGGCCCAGGTTGCGGCGGAGATCGAGGCGGCCGGCGGCCAGGCGGCGGCGTTCCGGCTGGACGTGTCGAGCCCGGAGTCCATCGAGGCCGGGGCGAAGGCGGTGCTGGAGCGGTTCGGCAAGGTAGAGATCCTGGTGAACAATGCCGGCATCACCCGCGACGAGCTGATGATGAAGATGAAGCGTGCCGACTGGGATCTGGTGCTGGCCATCAACCTGACCGGGCCGTTTCTGCTCACCCAGGCGCTGCTGCGGCCCATGATCAAGAACCGCTGGGGGCGGATTGTGAACATGGCCAGCGTGGTGGGCCGGGCGGGGCAGGCGGGCCAGGTAAACTATGCGGCGTCGAAGGCCGGACTGATCGGATTGACCAAATCGCTGGCGCGCGAAGTCGCCTCGCGGGGGATTACGGTGAACGCCGTGGCGCCGGGGTACATCGAGACGCCCATGACGGCGGTGCTGGACGAGAAGGTGAGCGCGGCGATGCTGGCGCAGATTCCGCTGGGCCGGCGCGGGACGGATCGCGACGTGGCGCAGGTGGTGGCGTTTCTGGCTTCCGATGAGGCGGCGTACATCACCGGGCACGTGCTGGACGTGAATGGCGGGATGTTCATGGGCTGACTGGCCGGGAGTGGCCAACATGAATGTATCCGACGGGCGCGCCTTTTGCCGCGCCCGTTCAATTTCGATTCGAACACGGATCGCGATGAGCCGATCCTCTTGCCCTCCCAAGGAGACGTTTATGACCATTTCGCTCAGATCTGCCCGCCTGATTATCGCGGCCGCTTGCGTATGCTTCGCCCTGGCCGTCAGCCCGTTTGCCCACAGTCAGGCCGCGCCCGCGGCCACCCAACAGGCGAAAAGCGCTCAACCGGCGCCGCTCGATTTCAGCATGTATGAGTTCTTTTTTGAGATCGTAGGCCAGGAGGACGCACACATTAAGGCGGACATAAGAGAGGGAAAGGCGCAGATCACTCCCAGGCAGGATTACGCCGCGGCCATGGACATCAGCAAGGATGAGGAGCAGACCATGCTGGCGATTGTCGTCGACTTCTATAACCGATTATACAACTTTAAACAGCAACACAATCAAGAGAGTCTTAAACTCTTCGATCAATATGATCACGATGAGGCTGTGAAACTCGCTCACGAGGGCGAAATCGCATTCCAAAAGAAGAAGAATGCGATGCTGATGGCAACCATAAGCAAACTGAAAACACAGCTTGGAGAAGAAACTTTTGCAAAGCTCACTGAGTATTTAAGGAGCGGCAAGTTCAATGGCAGTTATGTATATGGAGTAAAGGAGGATATCGAAGGCCGTCCCGATCCTTGCCCGCCCAATGGCAATCCTCCTCTAGGGCAGACGACCCACCTGGCCTGCAGAAGTTTATACTACTCCGAAGTCTTCCAGTATATCGGCCAAATTGACGAAGGTAACCGGAGAGCGGCCGCGGAGGATGAGAGCGAGGGTACGAAGCCAGAGCGGTTCCCTTTATTCAATGATCTTCCCGAGGATAGAAGAGAGGCCGCGTTTGCCCTCGGCGTCGAAGCAAACCGCGCGATCTGGGAACTTGACCAAAAAGCTACAGAAGAAGCTACTAAATTCTCTGATCAGTACATTGTGAAGTACGGCTATAGAACGGCATTAAAAATGCCTGTTCCGCCGGAGGTTAAAGCGTTGGAAATGAAACGCGAGACGACTCTAGAAGAATATATCTTGAAACTGAAGCAGGTGGTTGGAGACGATTTCTTCAGCAACCTCGACACATACCTCAGCAAAGAAAACAAGACTAAAGGGTGCATAATGCTTCAGCCCGGCGCTCCTTGCACTTTGCAGACACCGGCGGTGCAGCCGTGACCAGAAAGACTCTTGCCTGCCTTTTACCAACGTAACTCACTCAGCTCCCGATGAACTTCGCGCCCCACACCAGCAGCGCCACGCCCAGCAGGATGCGGTAGATGGCGAAGATGACAAAGCCGTGCTTGCGCACCCAGTGGAGGAACCACTCGACCACGCCCAGAGCCACAATGAAGGAGACGGCGGTGCCGATGACAAGGACAATCCAGCGCTCTGAGTTCATAGTGACGTGGGCGACGGCGGCTCCGGTGGCATCAGCCGCCTTGCTGGAGTGAAGCTCTTTAGCGAGGTCCCAGCAGGTGGCGGCGATCATGGTGGGAATGGAGAGCAGGAAGCTGAACTCAAGGGCCGCGGGGCGGTCGAGGCCTACCAACTGTCCGGCGGCGATGGTGGACATGGAGCGTGAGGTCCCGGGAAAGATGGCCGAGAGGGTTTGGCAGAGGCCGATCCAGACGGCCTGGCCTAGGCTCATGTCTTCCACGTCGAGAGTATTGGGATCGTAGCGTTCGCTCCAGGCGTCGATGATCCACATGACGATGCCGCCGATGAGCAGGGCCAGGGCCATGACGGTGAGGCTGCCCAGGTTCTTCTCGCTCCACTTGTGCAGCAGCAGAGCGGGCACCGAGGTGCAGGCAAAGGCGATGAGGGTGAGCGAGATGGGATGATTCAGCCAGTTGCGGTCGCCGTTTTCGCCCTTGGGAAAGGTGCGCAGGAAATCGACGATGCGGCCCAGGAAGAGAAGGGCGAGGGCCAGGATGGCGCCCAACTGAATGACGATGGTGTACATCTTCCAGTATGCGTCGTCCAGCGGGATCTTCATCAGCGCTTCGGCAATGCGCAGGTGGGCCGTCGAACTGACGGGGAGAAACTCGGTCAAGCCTTCCACAATGCCCAGCAAAATGGACTGAATATAGGGGTTCAAGAAACCTCCAGCGTGCGGGTTTTCAGGCTGCTAGAAACTCGTTGCTCTGAAAGGGCACGGCTCTAGCTCAGCCGCTCACTCCCGATCGATGCCGTAAACAGGGACGCCCTCATCCAATTTGTACACCAGAGCCCCGGCTCGCCACGCATAATCGGATTGGGCGAAGTGCTCTTTAAGCCTTGCGGCCAGTTCCTTGGCATGGTTGTGGGCATCGCCGGCCTTCTTGTCGCTGCCGTCGGCGGCGTACATATCGGCGAGGACGGCCTGGCGGTAGACGGCCTGATAGAGAGCCTGTGCCGCGCGAGGCCCGTCCGCATACTCGGCCGCGTACTTCTCATACAGCTCGGATTCCTTCTCCGGGCATTTGGGCGACCCCTGCCAGTCTCCGCAGAGCTTGTTGTCGATCAGCTCGAAGGCGGCTAGCGCGGCCTGGCGGGTGCGGGGGTAGAGCTTGAGGATCTTCCTGAGTTCGTCTTCGTCCATCTGATCGCGGAGGTAGGGATCTCTTTCCTTGGCGGAGGGGCGCGTGGAGGCGTCGGCCTTCTGCAACTGCGAATGAATGTCGGCGGCGCGCCAGGCGGATTCGGTCACCAGCGGGGAGTTGGGGAACAT
>JBEKCX010000085.1:0-9383 GCA_050014655.1 Occallatibacter sp.
AGCGTGCCCGCCCGGCAGCCTCTGAGTTTCCCAATGCGTGCTTCTTCTTTAAGCCGGGCAGCTTCGACTACGCCGGGGAAAAGGTGATCCCTGAGGAGGAGCGAGCCTATACCGAGGCCGCAAGACAGGTCTACCGCCTTTGGTGCACTGCGGATACCAGCACCGCGCAGCAAAGAAGCGATGCTGCTGACGCGATGGCTGTGGCGTGGAAGCGGCTCTGGGATCGGGATATGCCCTACAACGCGGCCTTTCACGAAAGGGGCCAATTCGACCTGCTGGCCCTGTTGGGGGTAACGCACGAACTGCCCGCGCTCATGAGAACCGATCCAACGTTCACGAGCGAATGGATCAAAGGCTGTAGCAACGCATGCTTCACGATCAGCCCTAACCCGGATAGCCAAACGAACGGACATCCTACGTGGTTGGAGCTCGGGCTGCGGGACGACCTTCTTGATAATCTCAAGAAGGAACCCGCGGCCGAACCTGTTTTCAAGATGCTTAGGAACGCAAAGTTCACACTGGTGGATTGATGGCTGCGAAGAGAAAATCGAAGGGCGCGTACATGATCTCGGCGGTGGCCGAGATGTACGAGATTCATCCGCAGACGCTGCGCCTGTATGAGCGCGAGGGGCTGCTCAAGCCGTCGCGCACCGAGGGCAACACGCGGCTCTACACGGACGAGGACCTGGAGCGGCTGGAGTTCATCCTGAACCTGGCGCGCGACCTGGGAGTGAACATCGCCGGCATCGCCATCATCCTGCAGATGCGGGAGCGCATGGAGGAGATGAACCGGCAGATGCAGAGCTTTGTGGAGTACGTGCGCACGGAGATGCTGGCGCGCTTCCAGCAGAATGCGCCGGGGAGCGGGGCGGCGATTGTGCCCCTGCGCCGGCCGGCGGCGGTGACCAGGCCGGCAGCGCCGCGCAAGCCGTAGCCGCGTCTCGCGCTGGCCAATCCGGTTGGGCGCTTCCAAATTGAGTATGTTGAATCTTTGCCTCTGGATTCGGCCTCAGCCGGGTATGCTGGTAGCTGCATGTTGTACGTTCTTCTAGGATTGGGCGTTTTCGGGCTGGTAACCTCCACGGTCTTTGCCGGCATCGTGCTCTGGGCCGTGCCCGGCTACTTGCGGGAGCGGCGAACGGCGCTGGCGCAGATGCAGGCGCGGCCGGGTTTCACGCCCCCGCTGACTCTGCTGAAGCCTCTGCACGGGGATGAGCCGGGGCTTGAAGCGCATCTGGCCACGTTCTTCGAGCAGGACTATCCGGAGTACGAGATCCTTTTCTGCGCGCGCTCGGCTGAGGACCCCGGCCTGGAGACGGCGCGGCGGGTGGCGGCGCGCTATCCGAAGATTCCGGCGAAGTTTCTCTTTACCGGCGGCGAACCCGATTACATCAACGCCAAAGTGGCCTCGATGGAGCGGATGGAGGCCGAGGCCGCTTACGAAATCCTGGTCATCAGCGACAGCGATGTGCGCGTGACGCCCGACTATTTGCGTTCTGTCGCGCTGCCCTTTGCCGACCGGCAGGTGGGCGCGATGTGCTGCCCGTATCGCGGCGTGGCGGCGAATGGCGGGCTGTGGGCGCGGCTTGAGGCCGTAGGCATGTCAGTCGAGATGACCGCCGGGGTGCTGGCGGCGCGGGCCATGGAGGGGATGCAGTTTGTACTCGGGCCGACGATGGCCTTCCGGCGCGAGGCGATCCGGCGCATGGGCGGCTTCCGGGTTACGGCCGACTACTGCGCCGACGACTTTGTATTGGGCAACGAAACCTTCAAGCTGGGCCAGACGGTGGTGCTGAGCCATCACGCCATCGACCACATGGTCATCAACTCGAGCTTCTGGCCGTCGATGAAGCACCAGGTGCGCTGGATGAAGTCGACGCGGTTCTCGCGGCCCAAGGGGCATTTTGGCACGGCGCTGACCTTCAGTGTGCCCTTCGGGCTGCTGGCCTGCGGGGCTGCGGTTGGGATGGGGCGTCCATGGCTTGGGCTGGCGCTGCTGGGCTGGAGCGTGGCCACGCGGCTGGCGCTGGCGCTGGCGGTGGGCCGCGCAGTGGTGCGCGACCGGAGCTGGTTTGGGCTGCTCGTGCTCTATCCTTTGCGCGATCTGATGGGCTTCTGCTTCTGGGCGGCCAGCTACTGGGGCAACCGGATTCTCTGGCGGGGCCGGGTCTTCGAGCTGCTGCCGGGAGGCAAGATGCGGGCCGCAGCGTAGACTGCCAGTATCCGGGCTTCGTGAGAGGAGCACTCCGCAAGATGTTTGAAAGGTATACGGAGAAGGCGCGGCGCGTGATCTTCTTCGCGCGCTATGAGGCCAGCCAGTTCGGTTCGCCCTATATCGAGAGCGAGCACCTGCTGCTCGGCTTGCTGCGCGAAGACAAGGCGCTAACCAACCGCTTCCTGCGCTCGCACGCGTCGGTGGAGTCGATCCGCAAGCAGGTTGAGGCGCACACGACGATTCGCGAAAAGGTCTCGACCAGCGTGGACCTGCCGCTATCGAACGAATCCAAGCGGGTGCTGGCCTATGCCGCTGAAGAGGCCGAACGGCTGGGCCACAAGCACATCGGCACCGAGCACCTGCTGCTTGGCCTGCTGCGCGAAGAGAAGTGCTTCGCCTCGGAGATTCTGCAGGAGCGCGGCCAAAAGCTGGCGCAGATTCGCGAAGAGTTGGCCCGCGTGCCTCACGCGACCGATGCGCGAAGGCCTGCCGCGGGAAGCTCCCCCGTGCCCGCGCCGTTCAGCGAGTTCTCTCGGGATCTTACGCAAGCGGCGACGGACGGCAAAATCGACGCGGTGGTTGGCCGCGGCCAGGAACTCGATGGACTCATCGAGGTGCTTTGCGGTTGCAACCGTAACAACGCGGTGCTGATAGGTGAGCGAGGCGTGGGCAAGACCGCCATTGTCGAGGGTTTGGCGCAGCGCATCGCGGATGGTGAGGCCCCGTCGTTCCTGGCGGAGAAGCGGATATTGGTTCTTGATCCGCAGTCTATTTCCGGCTCGGCAAAGGACCGGCAGCCGATCGAAGAGGAGACGAATCCCGCCGCCGAGTTACTGGCGGATAGCCGCAAGGCCGGAGAGCGGGTGAGTCTCGCCAAGGTGTTGGCGAGTGCTTCTGGAATCATCTTGTTCATCGACGACTTGAGGGTCTTCTTGCCGCCGGCTCAACCATCCGGCGCGCCGAATGCCGCCGAGATGCTCCGGCCCGCGCTCGCGCGAAGCGTGATCCAGTGCATCGGCGCCAGCACCCCACGCGAATACGCGGCGCTGACTCAGGCGGCTCCGTGGATTGCGGATTGCTTCCGACCCATTCACGTGCGTCCCATGGACGAAGAAAGCGCTCTGTGCGTGTTGCAGGCTTGCAAGCAGCGGTATGAGAGATTCCATGCAGTGACCTATGCGGACGAGGCCCTGGAATGCGCTGTGCGCAACGCTGGCCGCTACCTTGCGGCGCGTTCGCTTCCCGGCAAGGCGCTTGAGCTGCTTGACGCGACCGGGGCGCGAGTGAAGTTGCGCGAAGCCGTTTTGCCGGAGGAGGTCGCCGAGGTGCGGAAGCGCATCAAGTTCATCTTCCACCGTATGGAAAGCGCCATCGCGAACCACGAATTCGAGAAGGCAAGGTTCTATTCCAACGAGGAACGCAAGGAGCGGGAGAACCTCCGCATTCTCCGGGAGAAATACCATCTCGACGACTCCGCGGCGAGCACAGTCAGCCGGGAGGATGTGGAAGAGACGATCAAGCGCTGGGAAGAGTACCCATTCCGGCCATAAGCGAGGTGCACGCAGCGGTTGCGGGCCGTCCCTCGCCGTGCCCCGCGGCGTAGCGGGCGCAAGTGGAGCCCCGCCAGGATAAGCTAGAAGTCAGGAGCTGAAGCGCGACAGATGACCACTTCCCCATACAGATACTCGACCCTTGCCGTTCATGCCGGGCAATACCCTGACCCGCTCACCGGCGCCGTGAACGTGCCCGTCTACCTTTCATCCACCTTTGAGCTGACCGGCATCGGTACGGACCGGGGCTGGGACTACTCGCGCGCCGGCAACCCCACGCGCGACCGGCTTGAAGAGGCGCTGGCGGCGCTTGAAGGGGGCTACAGCGGCCATGCGTTTACCAGCGGCATGGCGGCGATCTCGGCGATGGTGGCCATGCTGCGCGCGGGCGACCACCTGCTCTGTTCGCACAATGTGTATGCCGGCACGGTGCGGCTCTTCGACCGCATCGTCCGCCACTACGGCATCGATATCGAGTACGTGGATACCAGCAACCTCGAGGCGGTGGAGGCGGCGATCCGGCCCGCGACCAAACTGATTCTCATTGAAACGCCCAGCAATCCGCTGATGGTTTTGACCGACATTGCCGCGGTAAGCAAGATTGCTCACGCCAGGGGCGTGGAGGTGGGAGTGGACAACACCTTCATGTCGCCTGTGTTGCAGAGCCCGCTGGCGTTGGGCGCGGATATCGTGATGCATTCCACGACGAAGTATCTGAACGGCCACTCGGACGGGCTGGGCGGGGCGCTGATCGGCTCGACGCCGGAACACAAGGAGCGGTTCCTGCTGGTTCAGAAGGCGGCCGGCGGCGTGATGTCGCCCTTCGAGTGCTTCCTGGTGCTGCGCGGCATCAGGACGCTGCCTTTGCGCATCAAGCAGCACGAGGAGAACGGGCGCGCGGTGGCGGAGTTCCTCTCCACGCATCCCAAGGTGAGCCGCCTGGCCTATCCGGGGCTGAAGAGCCATCCGCAGTACGATCTGGCCGTGAAGCAGCAGAGAGGCTTCGGGTCGATGCTGAGCTTCGAGCTGGAATCGCAAGCGGCGGCGGGACGGTTCCTGGCGGCGATCAAGATCTTCCTAAGCGCGGAATCGCTGGGCGGGGTCGAGTCCCTGGCATCGCACTCGGCCACCACTACGCACGCATCGGTGACCGAGGAGCAGCGCGCGGCCATGGGCATTACCCAGGGGCGCGTACGGCTGTCCATCGGCATCGAAGACAAGGAAGACCTGATCGCCGACCTGGAGCAGGCGCTGGCGGCGGTGTAGAGAGGCTTGATGCTTGAACCGATGCTTCTTCTAGCCATCGATACCTGCGGACCCTCCGGCTCCGTCGCCCTCGGTCGCCTAACCGGGGGCGGGGTAGAAATCCTTGGCCAGATCGGTCTCGAAGGGCGCAGCTATTCGGCCACGCTGGTAGCCGCCGTGGGCGAATTGCTGACCAGGAGCGGCATCGAGTTGAGGAATCTGGCCGCCATTTTGGCCGTGAATGGCCCCGGCAGCTTTACCGGCGTGCGCGTGGGGTTGAGCGCCGTGAAGGGCCTCGCCGAGCCTGCGCGGATTCCGGTGGTCGCGGTTTCGCGGCTGGAGGTGCTGGCGGCGAAGGCGGGATTGGGTTCGGCGGCTCTCGACGCGCATCGCCATGAGGTCTTTCTGCGGCTGGGAAGGCCGAATCTCGAAGCGACAGAGATGCTGGCTGGGGCGGCGGAGCTTGCGGGAATCGATCCCGCCGGCGCGCGGATCGCCGTCTGCGACGATGCCGCCGCCGCGCTGTTGGCTTCAGCTTGGCCAGGCGCGGAGTTGATTCGAATTCCCCCGCCAACTGCCGCCGATGCGCTTGCACTCTGCGCGGCGCGCGTCGTCGCCGGGGAGTTTGTCGATGTGGCGCTGCTGGACGGCCATTACCTGCGCCGCTCGGATGCGGAGATCTTCGGCGAGCCTGCCGCTCCGCCACGCCTATGAATTCCCCAGACGCGCGGCTGCGGATCCGCCGCATGGCGCGTGCGGACGTGGACTGGGTGATTGAGCTTGCGTTGAGCCTGCCACAGGCGCCGCACTGGCCGCGCTCGGCCTACCTGGCCGCTCTGGACCCCGAGGCCGCGCCGCCTCGCATTGCCCTGTTGGCTGAGGATGCCGAAACCGGCGCCGTTCAAGGCTTCGCGGTGGCCAGATTGCTCCCGCCCCAGGCCGAACTGGAGACGATTGCGGTGGCTGCCGAGAACCAGCGCCGCGGCGTGGCCCGCCGGATTTTCATCGCAATGGTCGATGAACTCAGAAAGGCATTGGTAACGGAGGTACTGCTCGAAGTTCGCGCCTCGAACTCGCCTGCGCTCGCATTCTACCGGGCGCAGGGATTCGCGATAACCGGCCGCCGTCCGCGCTACTATGCAGATCCCATTGAAGATGCGGTCTTGCTGGAACTGCCTTTGGCGTGATTCGCAGCCTGCTTTCCTCCCGGCGGCCGGCGAGGAGCCGAAGAATCCGCCGGCAATTTCAGTCACGCATGATCCCCTTTTCGTTCAGCATTCCACAGCCTCTGATGACCTTTGGTTCTTTTTCCCTCTTGCCGTGTGCACATCAATAGCGATATATGTAGAGGTTCAGTTACCACAGGAGGTGCTTGATGGATGAAGTACAGAATCCAGCGTTGAGCGAAGAGATCGATCGTCTGCATGCCGAACACCGTCGCTACGCTCAACGGCTGGAAGATTTGCTTCAAAAGCCCTATCTCTCCGCGGAAGAACAGCTTGAAGAAGTGCGCCTGAAGAAGCTGAAGCTGCACGCCAAGGATATGATCTTCGCCCTGGAGCGCCGCTTGCCAGTGCTCGCTTAGGGCTTGAAGCCAAGTCCGGTTCGCCGCTTCGGTTGAAGCGGGCGAATCGGTTGAGGTTCAGCCTCGACCGCTGTTCTTGTACGCTCTCATCGCGGCCTCTGTGGCTCCAGCGTGGATAGTGTGTGTTTCGCGTTGCGCTCGCCTGAAGGTCTGCTAAGCGAAAGAGTGAAAAAGCCGTGGCCCCAAGCGAAATCACCGTATAATCGTCTGGGACAATGGTTCGTGACGGTTACATCTACGGTTTGAGCTTGCTGGCGGTGGCGTTGGTGGTGGCTTGGGCTACAGGCGGTTGGGCTTGGACCATCGCCCCTGTGCTCTTGGCGGCGTTTTTTCTATGGTTCTTCCGCGATCCCCAGCGCACGGTCCCGGATGGCGAAGGTTTGATTGTGTCGCCTGGAGACGGGCTGGTCACCGAAACGGCCGCCATCGCCACTCCCGAAGGACCCCGGCAGCGAATCAGCATCTTCCTCAGCGTCTTCGACGTTCACGTGAATCGTTCGCCGATCGCCGGCGTTCTCACCCAGGTGCGCTATCGCAAGGGCGAGTACCTGAACGCCATGAACCCCGCCTCGGCGGACCGCAACGAACAGAACGCCGTCACCGTGCGCGGCCCGGGCTTTGAGGTCACTTTCAGGCAAATCGCCGGCCTGCTAGCGCGGCGCATTGTCTTCAACTTCAGGGAGGGCGACACGGTGGAGCGCGGCCAGCGCGTTGGGCTCATCAAGTTCGGCTCCAGGGTGGACGTGCTGCTGCCTGCCGAGGCGGCCCTGCGGGTCAAGGTGGGGCAGCGAGTGAAGGGCGGATCGAGCGTGCTGGCAGCCATGCCGGATGGAGAGCAGCTGTGAACGGCCGAGATCACGCTCTGGCCAAGGCCAACGCCAAGGCCCGGCTTCGCCGTGGCATGTTCCTGCTGCCTTCCCTGTTTACGGTGGTCAACATTGCCGCCGGCTTTTTCTCTATCACCGAAACCATCACGGCCATCACCGCCGACGTGCAAACGCATCTGGATTGGGCGGCCATCGGCGGCGACGCGCAGACGCATCTGAATTGGGCGGCCATCGCCATCATCTTCGCCATCCCGTTCGACGCCCTCGATGGGCGCATCGCGCGCATGACCAATACCACCAGCGAGTTCGGCAAGGAGCTGGATTCGCTGGCCGACGCCATCACCTTTGGCGTCGCTCCCAGTCTTCTGGCGCTCATTTGGGGCTTCCATTTTCTGCCCGATACCATCAACCCGCAGTTTCGCCTCCACTTGCAGCAGGCCGGAGCTTTCATCTGCTTTCTGTTTCTCATCGGCGGGGTTTCGCGGCTGGCCCGGTTCAACATCAGCCACGACGCCCAGCCGCGCAATCCGGGCCGGCCGGACCGCAAGTATTTTGTGGGCATGCCGATTCCGGCGGCGGCCGGAATCCTGGCCTCGACCGTCCACTTCTTCTACGGCATTCCCATCAGCGATTGGTGGCGGTGGATTGCCATTCCTTGGCTCATCCTGGTGGGGCTGTGCGGATTCCTGATGGTCAGCACCTGGCGCTTCTGGTCGGGCAAGGAGATCAACTTCTCCCGCAGCCATCCATTCCAGCTCCTTTTTGTCCTGGGCCCTGTCTTTTATGTCGTCTTCCGGTACTCGAATGTCGCGTTCTTCGCGATTGGACTCATCTACATGTTCTCCGGAATCTGGGCGCGCGCGGCATACTCATGGTCGCGGCGGCGGCGCAGAAGGCCGGCCGGCGTCTCCGGCCCCGAAGCCGCTGCTGCCGAGCCGGACTCCGTGACTCCCTCATAATCCCTCCCAGCAAAAAAGGACGCCTGTGTACAAGATTGCCATTGCCGGAGCCTCTACCCTGCTTGGCCGGGAGTTGAAGGAAGCGCTGGAGGAGTCGCCTCTTGCCGCCGCCGACCTTGTTTTGCTGGACGAGGAGACCGCGCAGGGCCAACTGGACCGGGTCGGCGACGAGGTCGCCCTCGTCCAGGCCATCGGCGACGATGCCTTTGAGCGCGTGGACTTCACCTTCTTCTGCGGCACCGAGAACCTGACCCGCAAGCACTGGCGCCAGGCGCTCCGCTCCGGCTCCACGGTACTCGACCTCTCCGGCGCCCTCGACCAGGAGACCGGCGTGCTGGTGCGAGCTCCCTGGCTGGGTTCCGCAGCCGCCGCGCCCGATCTGTTTACCCCCGCCATAGTCCCAGCCCACCCAGCGGCGCTGGCCCTGGCGCTGCTTCTGGAGCGGCTGCAATCGGCCGCGCCGGTGCGCTTTGCCGCCGCCACGCTGCTCCAGCCGGCCAGCGAGTTTGGCCGCGCAGCCTTGGACGAACTGCACCAGCAGACCGTCAGCCTGCTCAGTTTTCAGGGCCTGCCGCGCGCCCTTTATGATGCTCAAGCAGCCTACAACCTGCTCAGCGGCCTGGGCGAGAACGCCGCCGTCAGCCTCAACGCGGTCGAGGCCCGGGTGCGCCGCCACTATGACGCGCTGGGGGGCGGGCGCTGGCCGGCGCTGGCCTTGCAGGTCATTCATGCCCCGGTCTTTCACGGCCAGACGTTTTCGATCGCCGTTGAAATGGAGCGCCCCGTCGAGATATCCGCCCTCGAGGAGGCGCTGAGCGGCGACCACGTGGACCTGGTGCTGGAAGATACGGATTCGCCCTCCAACCTGGCCGCCACCGGCCAGAACGATCTCCTGGTCCGCCTGCGCCCCGAGCCGGGCAGTGGCCGCAACCCGAATCAGGCCTCCCGCCTGTGGCTGTGGGCCGCCTGCGACAATCTGCGGCTGAACGCGCAGAATGCAGT
>JBEKCX010000086.1:0-9352 GCA_050014655.1 Occallatibacter sp.
TCAAGTGCGACGAGGAACACATTCGCTCGCTTGCCTGGGACGCGAAGGGCAACCTGATTGCCGGCTCCGACGGGTCGGGGCTGGTCTACCGGATCGATGCGCAGGGCAAGGGTTATGTGCTCTTCGAAGCGCCCAAGCGCGAGGTCACCTCGGTTGCCGTGGCCGCCGACGGAACCGTCTATGCCGCCAGCGTGGGCGACAAGAGCCATAATCCGCTGCCGCCGCTGCCAGTGCAGGGAGTGGGCATGGTCAGCATCACGGTCGTCCAGCCGGGATCGATGCAGGCGGCCAACACCAGCGCCTCGGTGCCCGAGGGCAGCGAGATCTACGCGCTCACAGAGGGCCAGGCGCCGCGCAAGCTCTGGGCCGGCAAGGATGAGATTGTCTACGCGCTGGCCGCGCGCCCGGAGGGGCTGCTGGCCCTCACCGGCAACCGCGGGCGGGTCTTCCGCATTGCCAGCGACGGCAGCTTCGCCGACGTGGGCCATCTTGATGCGCAGCAGGGATTGAGCATGGCCGCGGTACAGGACGCGGAAGGCATGGGCGGCATCTTCATCGGAACCGGCAATACCGGCAAGCTGGTCCTTTTCGGAAACGCCGAGAAGCACGAGTACGCCAGCGACGTGCTGGATGCGGGCGCGCTGGCCCGCTTTGGGCGCGTCGAGGTCGAGCCCGGCTCGACCGGCTACGAGCTCCTCACCCGCACCGGCAACGTGGAGCAGCCTGTGCGCGGCCGCGGCGACTGGGGATGGAGCGACTGGCAGCCGCTCAAGGACGGCGCGGTGGCTTCGCCGCCAGGCCGCTACTTTGAGTGGAAGGCCGTTCTGAACGCGGGCGGGGTGCTGGGCGGCGTGGGCGTGAACTACCTGCCCGTAAACGCGGCCCCGGTGGTGGACGAGTTGATGGTGGCGCCTGGCGCGCGCGTCAACACGCAAAGCCTGCCCCAGAACCAGCCCGGCAACCTGCCGCCGCCAATCAGCATTGTCTTCCCCTCGTCCAACCAGAATGCCGGCTATGACGCGGGCTCCAGCGCGCCTCTGCAGGCCTTCAAGGACCGCACCGCCATCACCGTCCGCTGGGCGGCGCACGACGACAATGGCGACGACCTGACCTTTGCCCTCTATCTGCGCGGAGACGGCGAACACGTCTGGCGGCTGCTCAAGGATGAGATCACCGACCGGTTCTACACCTTCGACGCAACGCAGATTCCCGACGGCGGCTACCAGATCAAGGTCGTGGCTTCCGACTCGCCCTCGCACACGCCCGGCGACGCGCTCACCGGAGCCAAGGTGAGCGAACGATTCGAGGTGGATACTTCACCGCCGGTGGCGAGCGGACTCAAGGCGGTTGAAGGAGAACTCGATTGCACACACAAGCCCTGCGTACGGACGGTTCGCGTGACCTTCGACGCCGAGGACGCCTTCTCGCCCATCGCCCACGCCGAATACTCGCTGGACGCAGGGCCCTGGCAGTACATCGAGCCGGTGGGCGGGCTCTCCGACTCAAGGCGCGAACACTATGAGATCCGTCTTCCGGCCGACGGCCCTGCGGGCAAGACGGGCGAGCACTTGATTACCGTCCGCGTCTACGACCGGCACGACAACGTGGGCGTGGCCAAGACGGTGTTTACCGTGCAAAGGCCCGTTCAATGACTCATCTTGGACTGAAGGGTACGGGCTTTAGCCCGCACATGAAAGGCAGAAGCGCTTTGGGGCTTTAGCCCCTGAGGGAAGTTTCTTCGACCTCCTGCATTCCCTCAGCGGCTGAAGCCGAGAATCAAGTTCGGCTCTGAATGGACGGGCTAAAGCCTGTCCCCTTCAGCCCCGGAGTTAGTCGACTGGCTCCTAGAGAAGCAGGCGCAATGCGATTTGAATTATTCTTGGCGGCGCGGTACCTGAAGGCCAAGCGGCGGCAGGCAGTGGTGGGCGTGGTCACCACCATCTCCATTGCCGGCGTGGCCGCCGGAGTGGCCGCTCTGATAATCGCGCTGGCCATCACCAACGGCATGAGGCGCGACCTCGAGGACCGCCTGGTGGGCGCCAGCGCCCATGTGGACCTGATGCGCGTGGAGGCGGACGGCATCCGCGACTGGCAGCCGCTGCTGGCCAGGCTGCGCGCCGTGCCGCACGTGGTCGCCGATGCGCCGGGAATCTATGGGCAGGTGCTGGTCTCGCGCGGCCCCCGCGCCGGATTCGCGCTCATCAAGGGCATTGTTCCCGCCCAGGAGCGCACGGTCAGCAGCTTGCTCGACACCATCACCTCCGGCTCGGCCAGTGAGCTCGATCCCGCAGCTCCAATCAGAAAGACGGCGTCGATCAACGCTCCGTTTCCGGCGCTGATCCTGGGCCGCGACCTCGCCGAGCAGATTGGCGCGCAGGTGGGCGATAGCGTGCTGGTCACCAGCCCCCAGGGCGAGCTGACTCCGCTCGGCCTCGCTCCCAAGTACCAGCGCTTCCGCGTCGCAGGCATCTTCCACTCCGGCTTCTATCAGTACGACGCTGCCATGGCCTTCATGCGCCTCTCGGACGCGCAGCGGCTCTTCAGCGAGCCCGACCTGCTTTCGGTCATCAGTTTCAAGGTGGACGATCTGGACCGCGCTCCAGTCATCGCCCAGGCCATCGAGCGCGCCGCCGGCCGAGGCTTTATGACCACCAACTGGATGGAGCAGAACCGCGAGCTCTTCCGCGCCCTCAAGCTCGAACAGGTGGTCACATTCATCGTGATTGCCCTCATCGTCATCGTGGCCGCGCTCAATATCCTCATCGCACTCACCATGATGGTGATGGAAAAGACCCGCGACATCGCCGTGATGATGAGCTTCGGCGTCGAGCCGGGCCAGGTGCGGCGCATCTTCCTGCTGCAGGGGCTGCTCATCAGCCTCATCGGCACCGCCGTGGGCCTCCTGCTCGGCTACATCGCCGCCTGGGCCGGCGGCCACTACCACTTCATCCATCTCTCCGCCGAGGTCTACTCCATCGATACCCTGCCCTTCGCGCCCCGCCCGCTCGATGGAGTGATTGTGGCCGCGGTCTCCATCGGGATCTCGCTTCTGGCCACGCTGTATCCGTCGTCGGCCGCCGCGCGGGTGCTACCCGCTGAGGCGCTGAGGTATGAGTGATTTGTTTCAGCAAATAAGCGGAGGGCCAGTTTCCGTATTGCCAGTGACACGTCCAAGAAAAGATGTCGTGATGTAATTGCCGTGAAAGGAAATAGACGGGCTATGGAATTCCTTTACACAAGGAAGCTCTACTTGGCATTCTCATGGTGCGCGTGGATCGTAATCGCGTCGATTGCGTACCTTCTCTTTGAGTTCTCGCCACTCTTCCCGGATACATCGGTTTTCTCTGTTTATGGGGCAATCTCATACGGCTTGGGCGTGCTGCTGAACACTATTGATGTTTTCGCAGCCTTCATTATCTGGCTTGGTATGGGCATGCATTGTGTTTGGTTATACCGCCCTCGAATGGCGGCAAAGATAGGCTGGATCGTCTTGATTCTCGCGACCCTCTGTATTGGCGCCGTTCTTTACTTTTTCGTAGTATATCGAAAGCAGATGATTGAGAAATGCGTGCCAGCTTGACGGTTTCCCACTGAAAGTGGGCCGGTTAGAGTTTCGTGTCGCTGCCCGGTGCCCCAGGTCCGGATTCTCGAATCTGGAATTCTTTCTGGTCAGACATCCATGGGTTATTCGTCAAATCGGGAAGGGCCAACTAAGGTCAGCAGAGAACCTATTGCCGTACAGCCCATTCTGTGTCAGATTAAAGCCATGCCGTCGATCCCTCTCAGCCAGTTGCGCAACACACGCCAGTTGATGGCCTGGCTCAAGGCCGGGTTGACGGTTGAACTGCGCGACCGCAAGCGCGTCATCGCGGACTTTATTCCTGTAATTCCATGGCCGCTTCCAGACGAGGATGCCAAGCCGAAGAAGAAAAGCAAGGAATAGTCTGTCAAGCGAGGTCAAACCTCACTGCGGCGTAATGATCCCGCCCAGCGCATGACGCCTCGGCAGCACAATGCCGCGATGATCGACCACCTGCGGTGGGGCCGGAGCTTGGGGATTCTCCGGAGGGAGACTGGCCCGCTCAATCAGCGCGCCGTCGCACGCGGGACACCAGTCGGCGTTTGTCTCGTCGGCGAGCACCGCCCGGCATCGGCTGCATACGCGTTCCATACCTGAAAGCTTACCGGATCGGGCCGGCCCCGCAACAAACGCTGGGTGCCCCATCCTTTCCGCAGGTCGCCGCGGTTCACCGCGGCGAACGGAAAGGGTGGGATACCAGGAACCCCGCTCCGCCGGGCAGGCTCGTGCTGAAACAGAAACTTCACAACCGCCCGCTACACTGGACCTATGCACCCTCCGCTCCGGCTGGTGGCAATCGACATGGATGGAACGCTGCTGCCGACCCTTGGGCGGGAGATCAGTCCGCGCACGGCGCTGGCGCTCAAGGCGGCGCAAGATGCGGGGATTACGCTGGCCATCGCCACCGGACGGCGCGTTGCTTTTGCGGCGCCCTTGCTGGATGGACTGGGCCTGCGAGCGGATACGCCCCTGATCGCGTCCAATGGTGCAGTGGTCCGAACCCTGGGCGGCGAGCAGGTCGACCGCTGCCAACTCGAGGCGCGGGTGGCGCGCGGCCTCTGCGGCCTGCTCCGGCCGTTTGGAGCCCTGGTCTTCACCTTCGACCGGCCGGGACGCGGCGAACTGGTGGTGGAAGACCTCGATCGGGCTCACGGAAGAATCGCTCTTTGGATCGATGCCAACCGCGACGCCATCGAGGTGGTCAAGCCGTTGGAGCGGGCGCTCGAAGACGGCGAAGACCCCATTCAGGGCATGGCGGCGGGGAGCCTGGCAAGGATGCGAGAGGCCGAGAAGGCGATCAAGGCCAGCGAGTGGAGCGCGAGCTGCGAGTGTGCGCGAACCGAGTATCCGGGGCGCGATCTCTCCATCCTGGACCTGCTGCCCAAGGGGGTTTCGAAGGGCCGGGCGCTGGAGCGGCTTGCTGCACGGCTCGGGGTTGATCGCCGGGAGACCATGGCCATCGGTGACAATTGGAACGATGTGGAGATGCTGGAGTGGGCCGGCCAAGGCGTGATGATGGGCAATGCGGCCATTGAGCTCCGCGCCATGGCCAGGCTGCGCGGCTGGAAACAGGCTCCGCCCAACGACGAGGATGGCGTGGCCGTGGTGCTGGAGGCAGCCGTGGCAAAGGTGGCTGCCGCGGCTGGCAGGCCAGGACTGGCAGGCCGGGGTTTCAACCCCGGCGCCAAGAACCGAAAGGAATCAGCGGGGCTTTAGCCCCTGAGGCACGCTCTTTGGGCATTTCCCTCCCAATTCGCTCTCTTTCTGCCGCTTACGCAGCGGTTGCGGCGCTTGCCGTCCTGCTCCCCGCTGCGGGGGCGGCCGAGCGCGTGACCCTGCGCAACGGCTTCGAGATGCGCTGCGACCACCACGCTGAGGCCGGGGGCCGCGTCCGGCTTTTTTTGAGCGCCGGCGAAGACAACTACATCGAGTTCGCACCCCAGGAGATAGCCGCCGTCGAGACGGTTCCCGATCTGCCCGCGCCGCCGATCCCTGCGTCAAAGTCTCCGGCGGGCACAGCCGCAGCCAATCCAATCGCCAAGCTCAGCCCGGCTGACCTGCGTGAGATGCTCACCAAGGCCGGCAAGGAGCACAACCTGGACGTGGACCTGCTGGCCAGCCTGGTAAAGGCTGAGAGCGGCGGCAATGCCCGCGCCGTGAGCCGCGCCGGCGCCCAAGGGCTGATGCAGTTGATGCCCGCGACGGCCGCCGGGCTGGGCGTGGAAGACAGCTTCAAGCCGGACGAAAATGTGCGCGGCGGATCGACCTATCTCGATGCGCTGCTCACCCGCTACCACGACAATCTGGCCCTGGCGCTGGCCGCTTACAACGCCGGACCGGCCGCGGTGGATAAGTATCGCGGCATCCCCCCTTACCCCGAGACCCAGGCCTACGTGGCACGCGTGATTCATGAGTTCAACCGCCGCGTGCTGGCGCGCGAGGCCGAGGCGAAGCGGGCGACCGCTCAAGCCAGAACCCCGAATGACTAGCCGCAAATTCACCGGAGCGTGCCATCCCGCGCCGTGCGAATCGCGGGAACCATTGAGCAAATGCGAACGTATAGCCAGGGCAAGAGGGCGATTGCCATGATGCGGAAGAGCGTTCGCAATGCGGCGGGTTTGGCAGCCGGCCTGGCCTTGGTTGCCGGGCTTGCGGGATGCAGGGTAAACGTGGAAAAAGGCGCCAATGGCGAGGACAAGAACGTCCAGGTGGATACGCCCTTTGGAGGCATTCACGTCCATACCGATCAGACCACGGCCGCGGACCTTGGATTGCCGGTCTATCCCGGCGCGCAGCAGGTGAAGGACGACGACAAGCACAAGTCGGCGGACGTGCAGATGGCCTTTGGCGAATGGGGACTGCGGGTGCGGGCGGTCTCCTACGCCACAGCCGGCACGCAGGAACAGGTAACCGCCTTTTATAAGAAAGCCCTGGGCCGCTACGGCGACGTGATTACCTGCCAGGGAAATGCTCCGGTGGGTGCCCCGGCTATGACCACCGAAGGGCTCACCTGCGAGGACACCAAGAACCCCAAGGTCCAGATCAACCATGGAGAGTACGGCCTGAGCGAGGACAGCCTGGTGTTGAAGGCGGGATCGAAGCGGCATCAGCACATTGTGGGCTTCGAAGATTCCAGGGACGGCAAGACGCGCTTTGCCCTGGTGGCGCTCGATTTGCCCGCCGGAGTGGAAAAGAGCTCCGACCAGAGCGACTGAGAAACTTGCCGGCGCGAAAAAGCCCGGCAGGTTCGCCGGGCCTTTTCACTGAGAATTTGCCAATCATGGGATGCCGGGTTACGCCAGCAACCGCTTCACCTTTTCCTCAATTTCGTCCTGGGGCCTGTAGCCCACGATCTGATCGACCACCGCGCCGCCCTTGAAGAACAGAAGCGTGGGAATGCCTTGGACTCCGAAACGCATAGGCGCGGCGCCATTCTGGTCTACATCCATCTTGGCTACCTTCAATTTGCCGGCAAACGCCGCGGCCACCGCGTCTACGATCGGGGCAATGGCCTTGCAGGGACCGCACCAAACGGCCCAGAAATCCACCAGAACCGGCTGCTCGCTCTTGAGCACCTCCCGGTCGAATGTTGCATCGCTGACTTCCAAGACTCCCACTCCAGCCATGATCCTCCTTGCGGCGCTCGCGCCTCTTCGAGTATATCGCCGCGCATTCATGGGATGCTTCGCTACGGAGGAAAGTCGCAAATCGCGCCCCATGCGCAGGGGGCAATGACGTGGGCGTCGCCCATCCCGATGAACAGGAATGCGTAGGAGATTTGGGCTTGTTGGCGCCTTTCCGCGCGCCTGAAGAGAAAACAGAAGCGCCCGGATCCTGAGAGGATCACGGGCGCTAGAGCAGCCCTCCCCCAGAACTGCCCACGTTGAGAATTTAGGAGTTTTTCATGCGAATGGCAAGCAATCTTAGGTAATGGCGCAAGCCCATAACTAACAGGGGATGAGTAAGATAACCGACAGGGGATGTGGCAGATAACCAACAGGTTACAAACCAGGCCACCAACGGGTGATTGGCCGGAAAGTCAACAGCGGCAGCGCGAAGATTACCCCTTGGTTAACGGGTTCATCGACGCACGCGCAACCGTCTCAGCGGCTTAGAACGGAGTCAGTTTCAAGCGCCTGACTCGCGCCGGTGGACAAGAAGCGGCAGATCCTCAGCTCCGGCTCGGGCAGGCCCGCAAGCGCGCCAAGAATTGCCTCCGACGCCTCGACCAGGCTCTGCTCGCCGCCGACGATCACCAGCACCGAAGGCCCGGCCCCGCTCAGAGCCGCGCCCAGAATGCCGTGCTCTCCGGCCAGCGGCAGCAACCGCGGCAGCAGCGGGCAGAAGGGAACGCGATAGGGCTGGTGAATGCGGTCCTTCATGGCGATGCGCAACAAATCGCCTCGCCCCTGGGCGAAGGCAAGTCCCAGCATGGCCGCGGACTGAATGTTGGCCACCGCGTCGGCGCGGGGGTAACAGTCCGGCAGCATGGCGCGAGCCTTGCTCGTAGACAATGGCTCCGCCGGCAGAACCACGATGGCCCACCACTCCGCCGGCGGCTCGACCCGCGCCAAGTGCACGGTTCTGCCTTCAAATGCGGCGGTCACAAACCCGCCCAGCCAGCAGGCCGAAGCGTTGTCCGGGTGGCCTTCCAGCACGCAAGCCTCTTCCAGGATGCGCTCGCTGCTCCAGCTGAGCCGGCCAAAGTGGACCGCCAGAGCAATGGCCGCCAGCCGCCCCGCCGCCGACGAGCCGCAGCCCTTTCCCAAAGGAATCTGGTTCTCCATGCGAATCGCCAGCGGCACAACCGGCCACCCGTGGCTCAGGAGCAACTCCTTGTATATCTCCAAAACGAGGTTATCTTCCAGCCGCCCGCAGCGCTCGCTGTCGCGCCCCGTCGCGGCAATCGAAAACTCCGCGGCCGGCTCGGCCTCGATCTCCAGATAGAAGTCCAGCGCCACAGCCACGGCGTCGAACCCCGAGCCGAGATTGGCCGAGCTGGCGGGCAGGCGCAGCCGGAAGGGTGCCTTGTTTAGCGCTAATCCGTCGCTCATCCCACCCTGTCTTTCAGCGTGGCCAGCACTGCGGCCGGCGTGGCGTCCACTACCCTCGCATTGCGGCGCAGGGCCTCGATCTCCGCCTCCACGCCTGCGGTCTCCTCGGCGTTCAGCAGCGCTCCGCGATGAAAGTCGATGGTGTAATCGGCGTCCTTGAGCGTGTGCCCGGTCAGCACCAGAACCACCGTCTCGCCGCCGCTCACCGCACCCCGCGCACGCAGCTTCTTCAATCCCGCCAGCGTGACAGCCGAGGCCGGCTCGCAGCCCAGCCCCTCCGCGCCCAGTTCGGCCTTGGCCATGGCGATCTCCGCCTCGGTCACATCAAGGCACCAGCCGCCGGTCTCCTGAATGGCCCGCGCCGCCTTGCGCCACGAGGCCGGATTGCCGATGCGAATAGCCGTGGCCCGCGTGTGCGCCTCCACCGGCTCCAGCGCCGTGCCGTCGTGCTCGGCCAGGCTGCGCACCAGCGGATTGGCCCCCGCCGCCTGAATCACGGAGATGCGTGGCATCCGAGCCACCAGCCCCAGCTCGTGCAACTCGCGAAACCCCTTGCCAAGCGCCGAACTGTTGCCCAGGTTGCCGCCGGGCACGATCAGGTGGTCGGGCACAATCCAGTCGAAGGCCTCGGCAATCTCGAAGGCCGGCGTCTTTTGCCCCTCCAGCCGGTAAGGATTGACGGAGTTGAGCAGGTAGATCGGCGCCTCGTTCACAATCT
>JBEKCX010000087.1:0-9336 GCA_050014655.1 Occallatibacter sp.
TGAGACTTCGATTGATTGCGGCATCAACATTCGGTTTCATCGTTTCTGTTCACTGAACATGCGGCGGAGATGCGGCCATCGCTGCGATCATTTATCGTTAGCAGTATGAACAGCAGGAACCGGCATCGCGTATTGGCCCAGATTCACCTTCGGAAGAAGGGGCGACGCACCCGGCTCCTCATGCCCAAGGGACCTGTAGCAGCCAAATTGACTGAAATTGCACAATTGCCCTGCACAGTTCCTACACAGCATGAATCTATGGAGTTATGCTCATTTGAATCAGTATTTTCCAAAATCATTTTCACCCGCTCAGGATGACAGGGATTCTGCGTGCGAACTTTGGAGTAGGAACACTAAGAACGGAGCGAAGTTCACGGCAGCACGCCCGGAGCCGGATGCGCGGAATGGCGCGTGATCCGGCTCTGCTGTTTGGATTCTGCGCCGGCCGCAAGGCTGGAGGGGCGGGGTTTTGCGCGCCGCTGAAAAAAGAGTTCCGGGAGCGGGCTGCGAGGCGGGCGGCGAGATTACAATCATTCCGATAGGCAATGTTCTTCTATCCGGAAACCTGCCAAGTCCCGCCTGATGCCGGCAAGCGGCTGGCCTGGGGCGGGCGGCAGCGCTGGGGAGTGAAGATCGCAAGACAAAGGAGAGCCAATGCGCGTTTGTTTTCTGTTGAAGGTCCGCCAGGAGAAGTTGGAAGAGTATAAAGCGCGCCATGCCCACGTGTGGCCGGAGATGCTGGGTGCGCTGCGCGAGACCGGATGGCGCAACTACTCGCTGTTTCTCAGGCCCGACGGCCTGCTGGTCGGCTATCTGGAGGCCGAGGACTTCGAGAAATGCACCGCGGGGATGAAGAACTACCCGGTCAACGCGCGCTGGCAGGCGGAGATGTCGCCCTTCTTTGAGTCCCTGACGGTGGGCGGCGCCGACGACAATATGGTGCCGCTGGTAGAGGTCTTTCATCTCGACTGAGATGAGGCTTGGCCCGCAGGCGAGAGGATAGCGGATCGACGGCGCTCACGCGCTGACAGCGTCCGCCTTCCGCTTGCGCCTTTTTCCGCGTCCGCGCGCGGGCTGCTCCGTCGCCTGCTCGCTCTCGGCGGAGCGCAGATGGCGTTCCATGGCGCTGCGCGCTTCGGCGGAGTTGTGGGCGCGAATGGCGCGATAGATCTCGCGGTGCGCCTCAAGAGAGATCCTGCGGTCCTTGGCGCGCTCCGCGGTCTTGCGCCGGTCCTCGTAGAGCGCCGTTGAAAGCGTCTCCATGAGCGCCGCCAGGATGGGATTGCCCGAGGCCTGGGCGATGGTGCGATGAAAGCGCACATCGTGGATCAGGTATTGGGCGGGATCGTCGATGGCGGCGCGCATCTCGGCCACTTCCTCGGCCAGCGCCGCGAAGTGCGCCTCGCTTCCGCGCTCGGCCGCCAGCGCCGCCAGAGTGGTTTCCAGCAGGTTGCGCACCTCGAACATCTGCCAGGACTTGAAGCCGTGCAGCGCGCCCAGCAATCCCAGCGACGACTTACCGAACTCCGGCGGCCCATCGGCCACAAAGGTGCCCACGCCGTGGCGCACCTTCATCACGCCCATTGCCGCCAGATAGCCGATGCCCATGCGCAGGCTGGCGCGGCTGATCTTCAGCTCTTTGGCGAACTCGCGCTCGGGCGGAATCCTGTCGCCGGGCTTCAGAGAGCCGTCTTCCATCTTTGCCCGGATGTAGTTGACCACCTGCGAGGTCAGTTGCGTGTCGAGAGTCTGCGCCTTACCAGCTTGCATAGCGACCGAATCCATGAGTGCGAATGCGCGGCTTATCCCGCATAATGAGGTTAGCACCGGCAGAGCGATTTCGCCGCCTGGAATCGAAGGGGGAATTGGGCGAGCGAGCCGGGACCGTGTATGCTGGTGGTCAGACCTCTTGAAGGCGATTTTCCGCCGGCTCGGAGCCGCGCAAGAATGGCTGCGGCGAGGTTGGCTTCGCCGCAGCAACCGGCCTGGTAATGCGGGCATGCATGGAAAGGCTTTGAAGACAATCATGGCGACACTCGGCAAGTTCTCCATCGGAGTGGGCGATCGATTCGCCCATCAGTCCAAGGCGCAACTCGAAGCGTGCATGCTGGCCGGCAAGGCGGGCATCGACGTGATCCCGGTGTGGAACAAGTCCAATCGCGAGCACACCATCATCGGCTCCGAGCCCGCTTCGGCCCGTGCCGCTGCCGACGCCGCCGTCAAGGCGCTCGCCTGGAAGCTGCCTTACTACTGCGACGCCGACCACATCAATCTCAACACGGTCGAGCGGTTCCTGCCGGCCTGCGATTTCTACACCATCGATGTGGCCGACTATATCGGCAAGCCCGCCGAACAAACCTCGATCGACGGCTTCGTGAAGCGCCACTCCGAGCTGCTGGGGACGATCAAGCTGGAGGGCGCAGGCCAAGCCATTGAGATCGCGCCCGAGCTGCTTGGCCAAACCGCGGCGAAGTTTCTCTTTGCGGTTCAGGAAGCCGGCAAGATCTACCGGCGGATCGAGGCGGTGAAGGGCAGGGGAGAGTTCATTGCCGAAGTGTCGATGGACGAGACCGACGCCGCGCAAACGCCCGCCGAGCTGCTCATCATCCTGGTCGCCATCGCCGATGAGGGGATTCCGGTGCAGACCATCGCACCCAAGTTCAGCGGCCGCTTCAACAAGGGCGTGGATTACGTGGGCGATACCGCCCAGTTCGCCCGCGAGATGGCGCTGGACATGGCCGCCATCCGCCATGCCGTGGCCGCTTACGGATTGCCGGCCAACCTCAAGCTCAGCATTCACTCCGGCAGCGACAAGTTCAGCATCTATCCGGCCATCCACGCATCGATGAAGGCGTTCAATACCGGCGTGCATCTGAAGACCGCGGGCACCACCTGGCTGGAGGAGATCATTGGTCTGGCGGAAGCTGGCGGCGACGGCCTGGCGCTGGCCAAGGAGATCTACGCCGAGGCATTTGCCCACTCGGGCGAACTGTGCGCGCCCTATGCGACGGTGATCGACATCGACCCGGCCAAACTGCCCGCGCCCGCCGAGGTGGCCCGCTGGACCAGCGCGCAGTTCACCTCAGCGCTGCGCCACGACCCGCGCTCGCCGGCGTATAACTCCAGCCTGCGCCAGTTGCTCCACGTGGGCTTCAAGGTCGCTGCCAAAATGGGCCGCCGCTATCTCGACCTGCTCGAAGCCAACGAGCCTGTGATCGCGAAGAACGTAACCGAGAACCTATACGCGCGCCACATCGTCCCGGTGTTTCTGGGCAGTTGACGGGGGCCAGCTCACGAGTGGAATCGAGGCAGAGAGGTCGAATTCCCCTCCGCTTGCAATCCGGCCAGACGCGGACATCGAGAATTACTTCTTCCGCGGCTCCGCCGGTAGATCGCTGTTGGCGCTGTCGGCGTCCTGATTCCCGGCCCGAACGCCGCGCGCACAGCGGGTGGCAATCTCTCCGCCAATTGCTTTCAGGCTGGCGAGTACCTTGTGCTCGGTCTCAGAGCCCATTCCTCCGCCGTCCGTTTCGCCGGCCATCCGACAGATATTCCGCTGCTGCTTTGGGAAGAATGCCGCCAGCGCCGAAACGAAGTCTTGCGGATTGCGCTCGAGTTGTTCGGAGTAGAAGGTTCCCAGTCCCTCTGCAAGCGCCCCATCACTATAGCGGTAACCTGCAAGCAGCGGGCGCAGAATCTCCTTGTGGCCTCGCTCATAGAGCCGCATCAGCAGGTCGGCGGTATCCTCGCCGCATCCGTGGTCGAAGTCATTGACAACGCAACCGTGCCAGACTTGGAGAAGCTCATTGCGGTTGCGCTCGTATTGGTACCCCAACAGGGCGAGAAGATAATCAATCAACTGCGTACGGCGGCAATCTGATCCGGATTTCGCGGCCACCAGAGACCGAATCACCCCGGCCCTCTCTGCAGGTTTCAATGCCAACGAAGCTGGAGGAACGCCGAGCGGCGCAAGCTGCTCGACAATGTCCTGGGGCGCACTCTCGGTCTTGGCAGGCACAGTTTGGCCCAAAGCCGCTGTCCAACCGAGCAAGATCCCGAAAGCGGCCACAAAAGGTACGAGAAATCGGAGCTGGAATCTCAAGAACCGGCCCTCCTTGCGTGTGTTGAGCTGGCGAAGGATCCCACCCTTTCCGCAAGAAACGCGGAAAGGATGGGGCACGGGGTCTTTGTGGCCGCCGGGATGCCTACTTGTAGATCTCGGGAACAAAGTTCTGCTCGCTGATGGGCGGGCGGACGTACTTCGACTTTTCCAGCTTCGGCAGAGCCAGCGGCTCGGGCGTGAGATCTTGATAGGGAATCATGGAGAGCAGGTGGTGGATGACGTTGAGCCGCGCGCACTTCTTGTCTTCGGCGTTGACCACGTACCAGGGAACCTGTTTGGTGTCGCAGATGGCGAACATCTCGTCCTTGGCGCGCGAGTATTCGGCCCAGTGCTTGCGCGATTCCAGGTCCATGGGGCTGAGCTTCCAGCGCTTGGTGGGCTTGTCCATGCGGTCTTGAAAGCGGCGCTCCTGCTCGGCGTCGCTGACCGAGAACCAGTACTTGATAAGGATGATGCCGGAGCGCACCAACATGCGCTCGAACTCCGGGCAGCTCTGCATGAACTCCTGATACTGGGCCTCGGTGCAGAAGCCCATCACGCGCTCGACGCCGGCGCGGTTGTACCAACTGCGGTCGAAGAGCACCATTTCGCCGGCCGCGGGCAGGTGAGGAACGTAACGCTGGAAGTACCACTGGGTCTTCTCGCGCTCAGTGGGCGTGCCGAGGGCCACCACCCGGCAGACGCGGGGGTTGAGCGACTCGGTGATGCGCTTGATGGCCCCGCCCTTGCCGGCCGCATCCCGGCCCTCGAAGAGCACCACCACGCGCAGATTCTCGTGGCGAATCCACTCCTGGAGCTTGACCAGCTCCGTTTGCAGGCGGCCCAGTTCGCGCTCGTATTTGCAGTCCTTGCCCAGCTGCATGACCTTGACGTTCTCGGCCGGCGCGTGAGCCTGCGCCTCGCCCTGCACATCGGCGTTCGAGGAGTCATGCTTCTTGCCGTTCGCAGACTTTTCCTTCTCCTCGCCGTGCTGGCGCTTCTTCTTCTTGTTCTTGTCGCCCATCTGCCTTCCTCCGTCCAGTGCGGTTACGGTTCGCTCATGCGCCGATCCTGGCCATTGCCGGCCGGCGCCGAACACCGCGGACCGCAATTCGATCCATCGGCATGATTCTATTCCTCCTTGCTCCAGTGGCGGCAAGTTATTGCGAGAGCGCGATCGAGGATGGAAAAGGGAAGCCGCCCACCGGGGGCGGCTTCGTGGAACGAATGGACAGCTAACTCTTCCGCTGCTGAGGCGCCTATTTGGGAAGCGGCCAGGCTGCATTGACGATGTTCGTGACGTTGGCGGTGCCGATGCCGGAGGTGAAATCCCATCCGACGCCGGCGTTGTAGGCCGGATTTGGAGCCCAGTCGGAGGTAGACTGAATCCCGTAGGTCCCGCCGTCGATGTAGCATTCGATGGGGATCGACACAGGATGCTTCGTGCCGATTGCGGTGGCCTGGCAGGCTCCCACATTGTCGCCCTGGGTTACGTCGTTGAAGAGGCAGTTTGCGCCAATGGCGTTACCGAGCGAGGAGTTGCAGGAGGCATTGCCGGATTCGCCGTACTCGGCAGCGGCGAGGCTATAGAGGACGGTGTTGGAGTTGCCCCAGCGCTGGCCGGTCTTCTGATTGACCAGCGCCTGGATGCCGGCCCAGATGGGGCTGGAGACCGAGGTGCCGCCGAAGCCGGCCCAGGTGGAGGGATCGCCGGAGCAGGCTGTGAAGCCCGAGCCGCCGGTGGGGTCGGAGATGCAAGCGGCGTAGTAGACGCCCCAGAATCCGTTGGACGCAAAGAGCGCGACATCGGGGATGTCGCGAACGCCGTCGGCCGGAACGCCGACCAGTTTCTGCCAGTAGGGTTTGGCATAGCCCACGCAGCTGCCGCTGACGACGCCGCTCAACAGCGGATTACCCGCGGCGCAGCTGCTGGGCCCGCCGCTGCCGCCAACCGCGTTCAGCAATACGCCTTCGTTGGCCTCGGCCTGAGTTACAAAGTCGAGGTAGTTGTTGCAGACGCTATCCGGTCCATAGGTCGTAAAAGGAGGACCGATGGCCGCGACCAGAAGGCTGCCGGCGCAGGAGTTGTTCCAGGGGATCTCCGGGATGTAAGAGACCGCGGACTGGAAGTTAGGCCCGTTGGCCGTGTTGAAGTAGGTGCCGGGGGTGCCGAGGGGAACGTACCCGAAGTCGGTGCCGCCGACCGAGATGTTGTATGGAGTGGAGGCAAATCCGGAGACGCCGATGCCATAGGTGGAGACGGAACCGCCCGCCGAACTGGCTGAGTCTTCATCGCCGGAGGAGACGAATATGGAGACGCCCTCAGCGGCAGCGGTCTGATAGAGCTTGTAGATGTACAGATTCTCAGCGGCTCCGTTGAGGGCCTCGGCCTCTCCGTAGCTGATGCTGACGACGGGGGGCGGATTCTTGGCTTGGAGCAGGTTGGCGAGGGCCAGGAAGCCGCCGAACTGGGTTGTGGTGTCGGCGCAGGCCGCGTTCACGATGGCTGCGTTGGGAGCGGCGGCCGAAGCCCAATCCACATCGATGGCCGCTTCCACGTCGTCTCCGGCGTTGTCCCCGGTCCCGCCGATTGTCCCGACCCCAGGATCTTTGCATCTGTTTGTGCCTTTGGGGTTGACCTGGGTGAGGGTGCCGTAGGGAAAGGCTGCGCTAAGACCGAGGACGCTGCGAAAGGCGGCCCAGTCGGCCGTGCTGTACTGATCGGTATCTTCGATCAGGACGATGGTCTGCCCTTTCCCGGTGATGCCCGCCTTGAAGAGAGGATTGAAGTTGTAGATGGCGGCCAGATCGGCTGCCCCCAAGTAGGCTGTAAAGCCGCCGGTCGCAACCCCCTTCCGGCCGTCGGCATGGCTGGCGGCGCGGCGCAGGTTCAAAGCGTGAGGCATGAAGTCGTTCAGCTTGGCGATGCCCGCCACCGCCGGAGCCAGGGCAGCCGGAATATCCGGATCGTTCATGTTAGCCAGATGCGCCTTGCCGTTGACGCGCAGGTTGTGCAGAGGCGCGTGAAACGCATGACTAACCTGCCCGGCGGTTCCGGAAAACTCGATCACCGTCTTGTCGGGAGAGACGGAATCGACGCTGAAGCCTTCCGAGATGAGCCAACTCTCAACCGCGGCGATGTCTTGGGCGCAAGGGCCGAAGAGGTCGCCGATCTGCTCGTTGGTGAGCCACTTGTGATAGCTGGGCGACTTGGGATCGTATAACTCGCCAAGGTATTGCGTGAAAGCGGCCTCGGCTTCGGGGGAGCGATGCAGGACAAGCTGCAGGGCATTGAGCTGGGAGCCGGCGTCGGCAGCGCCGAGATCGTTAGCGGCGATCGCCTCCGGGCGTGTGTTGCCGGGCAATGTCACTCGCTGCGAGTTGTCGACGTTGCCGGTAATCAGGGGGCTGGGGGCCTGGGCAGGCGCAATCGCCGCCAGACCCAAGGCAAGAGTCAGCGACGCCAGCGCGTAGACGGATGGGAATGGGGGACACTTCATTTGGAACGCTCCTGAGGGGGAAACTACTGGAATCCCGCCAGTGTATAACACGAAAGTTGCAGTTGGAAAGTGAAAAACCATACTTCAAGATCAACCGATGGAGACGGATTGGCGCCCAGCCGCTCCGGCCCATCGGCAAAGGCGTTGGGCAATGGAAGATGCAGCCGTGCAGATCTAGGGCCTGTGGGACGATGCGAGCGTGTGAATATGTGCTATCCCAGATCCTCCGCCGCGGCGGACGGGACCTGGGGCACCAAGATCGACATGATCTGCGTTCCTCAATCACACGGTCATAGAACTACTTGGCGGCCAAGTTCTGACGAAGAAACGCGACGACCTTGGTGAGTGAATCGGCGGTGGCCTGGGGGTCGTAGGACATATAACCTTTCCAGTGCTTTGCGGCGGGATCCACAAAGGTCATGGGAGGCGCATCGAGGTTGAAAGCATGTGCGGCGCCGAAATACGCGACGGTGATTAGGTTGAAGTGGAACTTCTTCTGCAGCAGGGTTTTCAGCTTGGGAACGCTGTCGCCGTCGCCGTAGACGTCGGCGGTCCCGTAGAAGACGACGATGGGAGCGCCGGTCAGCCCGCCGCATTGCTCGACTATGGGCAGGAAGGCCTTGGCGACCGGATAGAACGCCGCGTGGGCCGCGAATCCTTTCTCATCCCCCATCCACTGTTTGCGGTCCTCATCGACCGCCGTTCTGAGGGCGATTGCTCCTCCCAGGGAAAACCCCATGATTGCGATGCGGTTGGGATCGATGGCGGGCAGCTTTCGCAGTTCTTTCAGCGCCGCGAAAGCCAAGGGGAGGAACGTATCGATCGAAGGGCGGTCCATGGGGGATTTGTAGATTCCATCCTTGAAATCGACTTCAAAGGTGGCGATTCCCTCATCCAGGAGGGGTTGCCGGTAGAGCGCGCCGCGGGCGTCGATTCCGGCGGTGCCATGAACGATGACAACTGCCGGGGAAGGAGCGGAGGCGGTTGCGGGCAGGTAGAGCGTTCCGAAGACATTGCGCGGCCGGCTTCGATCGAGAGAGGAAAAGTCGATTCTGGTTCCGTTTGAGGACGCCGCGGGAGGAACGGCGAAAGCAGTGGGCAGAACGGTTGCCAAGAGCGCGATGCAGCGGAAAAGTCTCATTGGAAGCTCTCTGATGGGAGTGCGGGAACCTGGAGAATAGTAACTCAAGCCGCAGAGGATTCCTTCCCGAGGCTGGAGCCCGGACCGGCCGGGGCGCGGGCAAAATGGCGCACCTTTCACCGCAGAAAGTCTACCGCAAAGCGGAAGCGCGCGTCGTGCCGCGGCCGTGCCGTCGCAGGGGGTGGGTAATGGGTAGAAGTTCTGCCCGATGCGCACACGCGATTCAGAATCTCACGCACTGTCGATGGAAAGCTCCAGTCCTTTCGAATCCCTCGGCGGCTCTGGCGTTCTTCTACAATCAATGACAGATGACCTACTTCCCCGGCCTTCCCTCGTTTATAGACTGGCATTGGCTCTGGCTCAGCGTGGCGGCCTTTCTGGCCGGGGTGCTGAACGCCGTGGCTGGGGGCGGTTCGTTCCTGTCGTTTCCCGCGTTGCTGGGCATGAGGATGCTGCCCGTCCAGGCCAACGCCAGCAACACAGTGGCCCTGTGGCCGGGCCAGCTCACCTCGATTGCAGCCTACCAAAACGACATACGCAAGAACCTCCGTCTGGCTTTGCCCATGGGTCTTGCAGGCCTGCTGGGCGGCACG
>JBEKCX010000088.1:0-9327 GCA_050014655.1 Occallatibacter sp.
CGCGGGGTGCGGGTGACGGTGGAGCGGGGCAGCATGGAGTACTCGGCCGTGACCCAGCCGCGCCCGGAGTTGCGCAGCCAGCCGGGAACCCCCTGCTCGATGGTGGCGCAGGTCAGCACCCGCGTATTGCCCAGCGAAACCAGCGCCGAGCCTTCGGCGGTCTGGACAAATCCGGGGGTGAGAGTGAGCGGACGAAGCTGGTCAGGGCGCCTGCCGCCGGGACGGAAGAAGGGAGAGAGATTGGGGGCGTTCATAGGGGGATTGTACGGGAAGCGGGCCTCGCGGTCAGCCCTGGGAGGTCCGGTTCCGAAGCGGGAAAGCGGGATATTCCTCGCCCGCAACGGGAATGGCGGCGTAACCGGCTGAAACGGAATGGATTAGCTCGATCCGCGCGGGCGGCGTTCTTTCCCTCCGTTCCATTTTGGGAGGCAAAGCCCCAAAGCGGCACCCGGCGCGTTTCCGGGAATTGGGCAGTAAGCCCTTCCCTTATCAGGAACTTAACGCGGCTGTCCTAGTTTGGCACGCCACGTGTATCAGAAGAGGGCAAAGCAGGACAGGGGTCAGGGATCAGAGATCAGGGATCAGAGGTCAGGGGTCAGAGGTCGGGGATCAGGGAGAGCAGGAAGGACCGGACAAGAGAAGGAGCAGCTATGCAGCAGATGGATCAGACGGGTGGATTGGGCGGAGCGGAGCGCAAGCGGGTAGAAGCGGTGGTGGAGACGCTGGCCAATCTGCGCGTCGAGGGCGAGAACCTGGCGGAGGTGGCGCATGACGCCAGAAACATGGTTACGGCGCTGGGGCTTTATTGCGATCTTCTGCAGGAGCCGGGGGTGCTGACGGCCCCCTATCTTCACTATGGAAACGAGCTGCGACTGGTGGCTGCGGCCAGCCGCCGGCTGGTGGAAAGGCTGGTGGCTCTGGATCGGCGCGAGGTTGCGGGGGCCGGTCCATCGCCGGGCGGCCCGCGGGCGCTGGGAGGATTGCCTGCCCAGGGTGAGGATGCGGCCAATGCCGCCGGTCCAGGCCGGCTGGGGCAGGCGCGGCGCTGGGATCTGCTGCCCGCCCAGCCGATCGACAGTCTGGCCGCGGAGCTGGCGGCCAACCGCAACCTGCTGGCCGCTCTGGCCGGGCCCTCGATCATTCTCACGGTGGACGCCGAAGGGTGCGAGAGGCCGGTATGGCTGACGGGAGAGGACCTGACCAGGGTGCTGGTCAACCTGGTGAAGAACGCCGCCGAGTCCATGCCCGCGGGCGGGCAAATCGCTCTCGGCCTGCACGAGTTTCATAGCGGAGCCGAGACCGGACCCTGGCTGGTGCTGACCATTGAAGACGACGGGCCGGGCATCCCCAAGAAGGCGCTGGACAAGATCTTCGAGTCCGGCTATACCACCCGCGCGCACGCCTCCGAGGTGAACGGCTGGGCGGGGACGCATCGCGGGCTGGGTCTGGCCATCACCCGTTCCATCGCGGAGGGAGCGGGGGGCCGGATTCACGCCGCCAACCGCGCCGCCGGAGGGGCGCGCTTCGAGATCGAACTGCCGGTGCGGAACCGTTGAAAACGGGCTCTCCGCCGGGACGCGGAAGACGCATTTTCAAATCCACTTTACCCAACCACCCATGAGGCGAATACAATGCTCGAAACAGTTCTAAACTCGAGGAACATGGAGTTTATCCCTCAACTCGCGGAGCCGCCGGTGCGCTTGCACCTGCTGGTGGTGGACGCCGACGCGGCCGTCCGCTCGGCCTGCGCGGAGATTGCCGCCAGCCTGGGCTATGCGGTGGAGAGCACCGGCGACCTGGGCCAGGCGCGCAGCCAGTTGCGCGGCCAGGCAGCCGACATCCTGCTCGTCAACCTGCCCGCGGGAAGCAACCAGGGCCTGGAGCTGGTCTCGGAGGTCAAGCTGCTCTACCCCGCGACCTCGGTGATCGCCATGACCGCCTCGGGCTCGGTGAACGCGGCCGTGGAAGCCATGCGCTGCGGCGCCTCCGACTACCTGACCAAGCCCTTCGCCATGGACGAGCTTTCCACCGTTCTGGACCGCGCGGCCTCGAGTCACCTGACCGATACCGCCACCCGCCAGTTGCGGGAGCGGCTGCGGCTCTCGCAGGGGCTGGGGGCGATGATCGGCCGCTCGGTGGAGATGGAGAAGCTCTACCGCATCCTGTCCAAGGTCGCCCAGAGCTCCCATCCGGTGCTGGTTCTGGGCGAGAGCGGCACCGGCAAGGAGCTGGTGGCACGCACCATCCATGCCTTCGGGCCCAACTCGCAGAAGCCCTTTCTGCCCGTGGACTGCGGCTCGCTGGTGCCCACGCTGATCGAGAGCGAGCTCTTCGGCTACGTCAAAGGCGCCTTCACCGGAGCCAACCGCACCAAGGACGGGCTGCTGGTCTCCGCCGAAGGGGGCACGGTCTTTTTGGATGAGATCGGCGAGCTTTCGCTGGACCTGCAGGCCAAGCTGCTGCGCGCCCTTCAGGAGAAGGAGGTGCGGCCGGTCGGAGCCACCCACCGCATCCCCATCAAGGCGCGCATCGTGGCCGCCACCAACCGCGATCTGGCGGTGATGGTGGAGAAGGGCGCCTTCCGCAAGGATCTTTTCTATCGGCTCAATGTGGTCAATCTGCGGCTGCCTTCGCTGCGCGACCGCCGCGAGGACATACCGCTGCTGGCCGCCCACTTCCTGGACCGCATCAGCCGCGAGCACAGCACCAAGTTCACCCTCAGCGACGAGGCTCTGCGCACCATGATGAAATACGACTGGCCGGGCAACGTGCGCGAGTTGGAGCACTCGGTGGAGCGGGCCTGCGCTCTCTCTTCCGGGCCGGTGCTGCACCTGGGCGATCTGCCCACGCAGTTGCAGCAGCAGGGGCTGGAGGCCCGGCGCGCCGCCGCCGCGGCTGGACAGCCGGCCAGTGAAAGCGGCGCTCCCCAGGTCAAGACGCTGGCCGAGCTCGAGCGCCAGGCCATTCTGGGAGCCATTCGCACCCTCGACGGCGACAAGCTGCAGGCCGCCAAGCTGCTGGGCATCGGCAAGACCACTCTCTACCGCAAGCTGAAGGAATACGGCATCGTCAGCCCGCTTCGGGAAGAGTAGAGGAAGCAGCTTTTAGCCCTTGGCTTTTAGCTGCTTCCTGCTGTCGCCGGCGGCTGAGGTTGTCCTCGTACGTCGATCCTCGCACAGAAGGCTGGAAGCTGAGGGCTGCGGGCTGAGAGCTAAGAGCTAAAAGCTAAGAGCTAAAAGCTAAGAGCTGGAAGCCAAGAGCTAGAAGCTATGCACTGCAATGAAGGAAACGAGGAGCGCGAGATGAGCATTCTGATGGTGACCGGAATCGAGGGCGCCCGCAACTGCGCCGCCGTGGTACGCGCGCAACTGGGCATGGAGGTCGAAGTGGCCGAGGGACGCAAGGCCGCGCTGGGGGCGCTGCGCCGCCGGGAGTTTGGCGCCGTGGTGGTGGATGAGACCATGGCGGAGTGCGACCCTTCGGCCGCCGAGGCCATCTGGGAGCGGGCCGGCCTGGCGATTCCCCTGCAGATCAACTTCGCGCTCTCCGGCGCGGCCCGGCTGATCCGGGAGATTCGCGCTGCCCTGCACCGCCGCGAGCGGGAGCAGATGCTGGCCCGCCGGGCCGCCGCCGCCGCCATCGAGAGCGAGCTGAAGACCACGGTCGCGGGCCTGCTGCTGCACTCGCAGTTGGCGCTGTCCGGCAGCGAGGCCTCCTCGCCGCTGGCTGAAAAGCTGCGCATGGTCGCCGATCTGGCCGCCAGCCTGCGCCAGCAGTTGAACGCGCCCTCGCAAAACCGCAGCGACGCGGCCCCCTGACCACCTGCGGTGGGGCCAATCGCGCCTTCGGCGCATTCCGCTCCCAAGAAAGGGCCTGGGCGGGAATCCTTCCTCCCAGGCTGTTCGGCAGTGAGGGCAACGAAAAAGTCCATTGGGTTGCACGTCCGCCGGGGCGAACCTGCCCCGGCGTTTCTTCGCCCCGGCGAAGGGCCTTGCACTCGCTGCACCCAAGCCGGACGTCATCTCCGCGCTGCGCCCTGAGGGAGCTGGAGCTGCGGCCAACCTTCGCTCGAAGCGTCCCGTCCCCAAGAGCCTCCCGGCAAACGCCTCGTTGCAGCCGCCCAGACCTCTCCAATGGCTTAAGCTGAATGCAAGATGAAAGATACCGCCGTACTGCTTATCGACTGCCCGGACCGCAAGGGTCTGGTGGCTCGCGTGGCCACGCTGCTATACGAGCGGGGCGCCAACATTCTGCACGCCGACCAGCACCAGGATCACGAACTGGGGCTGTTCTTCATGCGCGTCGAGTGGGGTCTGAACGGCTCGAACGACGATCCATCCGGCCAGGAATCCGCCTCGGCAGCGAGTTCGGGCCGCTTCGATCTGGAAGGGTTTCGCGCCGCCTTCGCGCCCCTCGCCCGCGAGCTGGGGATGCGCTGGCAACTGGCCGCGAGCGGTCGGCTGCCCAAGGTGGCGCTCTTCTGCTCGCAATACCTGCACTGCATGGCCGATCTGCTGCATCGCTGGCGCACCGCCGAGCTCGTGTGCGAGATTCCATTGATCGTTTCTAATCATCGCGATGTGGAACGGCTGGCGGGGTTTTACGGGATTCCCTTCGAGTTTGTGCCGGCCGCGGCGGCCACGCGCGCCCAGGCCGAGGCGCGGCAGCTGGAACTGCTGGAAGAGAAGGAGATCGAGCTGGTGGTGCTGGCGCGCTACATGCAGGTTCTTTCGCCCGCCTTCGTGGCGCGTTATCCGGCGGCGATCATCAACGTGCATCACTCCTTTCTGCCCGCGTTCACCGGAGCGAGACCCTACCACGCGGCGCACGCGCGCGGGGTCAAGCTGATCGGCGCCACCAGCCACTATGTGACCGATCTGCTGGACGACGGGCCGATCATCGAGCAGGATGTGGCGCGCATCTCGCACCGCGACCAGGTGGAGGATCTGGTGGCGCGCGGGCGGGACCTGGAACGCGTGGTTCTGTCGCGCGCGGTGCGCTGGCACCTGGACCGGCGGATTCTCTGCTACGGGAACAAGACCGTGGTCTTCGATTGATAGGGAACAGGGATCAGGGAACAGGGATCAGGGAGTAGGGAACAGGGATCAGGGAGTAGGGAACAGGGATCAGGGAGTAGGGAATAGGGTATAGGGAATAGGATCGGTTCCTTGGCTCGTCCAATCACAGAGACAGCGAACGCCGCCGTCGCGCGCAATCTGCGCTGCGGTCGGCCGATTGCGCGGAACTCCGTTGAAGAAGCAGATACGATTGCCGGCGTACTGCCACGCGGAGCCGGGAGAAAAACTTCAGAGATTCGTCAGAAACGGGAAGACCGGCGGCTGCCAAACTGATGGAGGGCTCGCAATCGGCGCCCGAGGGAGTTCTCGATGGTGAAGACTGTTTCCTATGCCCAGTGGTCCCTGGAACCCTATTGCATCGGGCTGAAGCTGCGCTCGTTGCGCACCAAGAAGCGGCTCACGCTCTCCCGGCTGGCAGCCGAGACCGGTCTTTCGACGGCGCTTCTTTCCAAGCTGGAGACGGACCGGATGATACCGACGCTGCCCACGCTGGCCACCATCAGCCGGGTCTACGGCGTGGGGATGAGTTACTTCTTCGCGGAGCCGGCGCAGCATACGCTTTCGATCACGCGCAAGGCTCACTTGCAGGGCGACGGGCGCGGCCCGGAGGCCCTGAAGGTCATTCCGTTGAACGCGCCCGGCGAATGCTCCCGGCTGACCACCCCGGCAACGGAGACTGGTCGCCGGGAACCCCGGCAGACCACCCCGGCGACGGAGACCTGTCGCCAGGGACCCCGGCTGGTGGCGCAGATGATCGAGTTTCCGGCGGGCGGCGCAGCGTGCGGCCCGGAGCCATTCCGCGAGACCAACGGGTTGGTCTATGTGCTGGAGGGACGGCTGCAGTTGGATGCCGGCGGCATGCACGAGGTGCTGGAGGCGGGCGATTGCGCCTACATGGAAAGCGAGATGGCGCTGGCCTGGAGCGCCGCGGGCAAGCACCGCTGCCGGGTTCTGGCGGTAACGCCGGGGTCCGTGCGCGCTGAAGGCTGAGCGGAGATCAGTTCTGGGTGCGCGCGATCAGTTGGAACGAGTCGAGGAAGCGCGTGGTGCCGCCATACGGCTGCGCGAGGGGCGAAGCAACCAGGGTCTGGTAGAGCGTGGTGCCCACCAGATAGATGCGCGCCGAGAAATGCATCGAGTCGTTCTCCGCCTCGAACTCGCGGCCGGGGTTCACGCCCAGGGTGATCTTCCTGCCGCTGATGAGGTGGGCGCTGACGTTTTCGAGAGCCCCCTGTTGGGCGCCGTCCAGCACCTGATCCGCCGTCCTGTCGGAAATCGCGGAGCCGTAGTCGCAGACGCCAACGAAGACCGCCGAAGAGGAATCCTGCGTCAAATAGGCGCGCAATTCAAATGTGCCCTTATCGGTGGGAACGTTCTTCTTCTGCATGGTGGGCTCGAAGGGAAACACGCCGCTGAATCCATCCGCGGGATAGCTATAGGTCTTCCACTGCGCAACCGGGGCGCTCCGCTCCTGCGGAGCCGGAACGGTCTCGATCAGCGCGGCGGGGTCGGTTGGTCTCGGCGCGGGGTGGGAGTTCGGCGCCAGCGCGGCGGGGGCCATCTGCGCCCACGCTCCCAGGCCCGGGGCCAGGCACGAAAGGCAAAGCAAGGCCACGGCTGCGGAAATGCAACGGGGCAAATTCATGGGCATCTGATGCGTCATCGGGAGTCTCCTAGTGCCTGCATTAGGGCCTGTCAACACTACCTCAGGCGGATGGCGTTGCGTGCGAAAAACCGCCCAGACGAGGCGGAGTCCGCAGGGTTTGGTGATTCCAAGCACAAGGATGACAACAAAGTATGGGCGGTCTTTCGCCGCAACCCAGGGTCCCCGGCACGCGAACCTTGCGTGATGGGGTGGAAGCCGAAGGGACGGGGCCAGTTTTCCCCATTTCTTCGTTGCTCGTCGCTCCAGTAACCGGCTACAGCGCGCTCCTCGCGCCTCGAACTGAGAAAAACTAGCTCCCGTCGCCACCGTCTGAGGTAGTGTTGACAGGCCCTTGCTCGCGCCGCAAGCCGCTCACTCCGGTTGCGCCTTCTCGCGCGGCAGTTGAACGATCATAGCGCGCGGGAGCGCATCTTGAGTAGCACTTCAAGCTGGATTCTGTCTTCGCGGAGTAAGGTGAGGTTCAGTTGGGGAAACACGGGACTCGACGGAATGGGGCGGGAAAGCGCGCAGCGGCTTCGGTTTGCCGCTTGCCGGGCCAGTCTGTAGGATGATTTGGAGCTGGAGGGAGCGGAGACCATGCGACCCAACATTCCTCTGATGAAGGCGACCCTGACCGGAGCCTTGGGCGGGCTGCTCTTCGGATTCGATACCATCGTCATCTCCGGGGTCATCGACGCGCTGGTGCGGCTGTATGGACTGAGCGCGCAGGGCAAGGGCCTGACGGTGACCATTGCCCTTGTCGGCACGGTGGCGGGCGCTCTGGGCGCGGGCCAGGTGGGACAAAAGCTGGGCGGGCGCGAGACCTTGCGCATCACTGCCGTGCTCTATTTGATCGCGGCCATCGGCAGCGGGCTGGCCTGGAGCTGGCCCTCGCTGATGGTCTTCCGGTTTGTGGGCGGGCTGGGCATCGGCGCCTCCAGCGTGCTGGGCCCGGTGTACATTGCGGAGCTTTCTCCGGCCAAATGGCGCGGGCGGCTGGTGGGAGCGTTCCAGTTCAACGTGGTCTTCGGCATCCTGGTGGCCTACACCTCGAATTACTTCATCCGCACCCTGCACCTGGGCGCGGCGGAGTGGCGCTGGCAGGTGGGCGTGGCCGCGCTGCCGGCCGCCGCCTTTCTGGCGCTGCTCTTCGGCATTCCGCGCAGCCCGCGCTGGTGCGCCGCGCAAGGCCGCTTCGGCGACGCTCTGGCTATCTTGAAGCAGATGGGCGAGCCCGACCCGCAAGCGGAGCTGGACGACATCCGCGCCGCGCTGGCCCAGGAACACGCCACGGCGCGCGAGCCGGTCTTCCGCTGGAAGTACCGCTATCCGCTGTTTCTGGCCATCTCCATCGGCGCGTTCAACCAGTTGGCGGGGATCAACGCCATCCTCTACTACCTGAACAGCATCTTCACCTTGGCGGGTTTCAGCCAGATCTCCGGCGATCAGCAAGCCATCGCCATCGGCGCCACCAACCTGATCTTCACCATCGTGGGCATGAGCATGATCGACAAGCTGGGCCGCAAGACGCTGCTGCTGGTGGGCGCGGCGGGCACCGCAAGCTGCCTGGCCGGCGTGGCGTGGCTCTTCAGGACGCATTCTCATCCCGGCGCGCTGGTGTGGGTTCTGGTCACCTATATCGCTTTCTTTGCCCTCTCCCAGGGAGCGGTGATCTGGGTCTACATCGGCGAGGTCTTTCCCAACTCGGTGCGCTCCAAGGGCCAGGGCGTGGGCAATGCCAGCCACTGGATCATGAACGCGGTCATCGCTCTCGAGTTTCCCGTGGTGGTGCATTCGCTGAATACCGAGACGCCGTTTGTGTTCTTCGCCGCCATGACGGTGGTGCAGTTCCTGATCGTGCTGTTCGTCTATCCGGAGACCAAGGGGCAGACGCTGGAGGCGCTGCAGCGCCGGCTGGTGCGGGCGGAGTAGGGCCTGACGGCTCTCTCATTCGTGGCCGAAGTCACTCATGCGGGCGCCCCAATGGGTTATGTATACTCTGAAGGATATGCCAGTGCTTGCCGGAGCCCGGTCAGGCATTCCACGCGTGAGGTCAATCATGGAGCAGACGGCGGTTTCGCCAACGGAGCAGGCGAGGGAGCTGGCGCAGGCCGGGCTTGAGCCCCAGCGCGCCCCGCAGGTGGAGAAGGGTTCGTCCTCGGTGGCCGCCATCCTTGTTGAGACCGAGGCCTTGAAAGAAGAGATTGTTGCCGTGGGCCGCAAGCTGTGGGAGCGGCAGTATGTGGACGGCAACGGCGGCAACATCAGCGTGCGGGTGGGGTACGGCACTTTGCTCTGCACGCCGACCATGACGAGCAAGCGGAACCCGGAGCCGGCCGACATCTGCCTCTCGAATCTCGAGGGCAACATCCTCGCGGGGGATCGGTTGCGCACCAGCGAGTTGCTGCTGCATCTGGAGATTTACAAGGCCAACCCACGCGCCCGCGCCGTTGCGCATTGCCATTTGCCGTATGCAACAGCCTTCGCCATGACGGGGACCGCTCCGCCGATTGGGTTGATTTCGGAGTACGAGGCATCGATAGGCCCGGCGGCGGTGGCGCCCTATGAGACCCCCGGCACGCAGGCCTTTGCCGAGACGGTGCT
>JBEKCX010000089.1:0-9257 GCA_050014655.1 Occallatibacter sp.
CCTGGCCGCGCGCCTCGAACTGATCCTGAAAGCCGACCGCGCCGCTCGGGCCTTCGACCCGCGCATCGTGCAGGTGCGGGCAAGCTACTCCGAAGAACTGCGCCGCATCCTCATCGCCGCCAGTGACGGAGCCTTTGCCAGCGACACTCAGCCCCTTTGCCGGCTCAACGTCTTCGTTATCGCCAAGGAAGACGCCAATACCACCAAGGGTCAAGCAGGTGGCGGCGGCCGCGCCGGTCTCGACCAGTTCACCGGCTCCAAAGCCCCGGAGACCTTGGCCCGCGAGGCTGCGCGCGGGGCCATACTGCAACTCGGCGCTGTTCCCGCGCCGGCCGGCGAGATGGAAGTGGTTCTCGGCCCCGGCTGGCCCGGAATCCTGCTCCATGAAGCGGTGGGCCACGGCCTTGAAGCCGACTTCAACCGCAAGAAGACCTCGGCCTTCACCGGGCTGATCGGCCAGCAGGTCGCCAGCCCCAAAGTCACCGTGGTCGATAACGGAACCATCGCCGGCCGCCGCGGCTCGCTCAACGTGGACGACGAAGGGTCGGCCACGCAGGAAACGGTCCTCATCGAGGGCGGCGTGCTGCGGGGCTACCTCACCGACAAGCTCTCCGCGCGGCTGATGGGCGCGGCCAACACCGGCTCCGGCCGCCGCGAGAGTTATCAGTCCATCCCCATGCCGCGCATGACCAACACTTACATGATGGCCGGCGACGACGCGCCCGAGGATATTCTGCGCAGCGTCAAGCGCGGCCTCTACGCCGTCAACTTCGGCGGCGGCCAGGTGGACATCACCAACGGCAAATTCGTCTTCTCCGCCTCCGAAGCCTACCTCATCGAAGACGGCAGGATCACCGCGCCGGTCCGCGACGCCACGCTCATCGGCAACGGCCCCGAGGCGCTCAAGTACGTTTCCATGGTGGGCAACGATCTCAAGCTCGACGAAGGCATCGGCACCTGCGGCAAAGACGGCCAGTCCGTCCCCGTCGGCGTCGGCATGCCCACCGTCAAGCTGGACAAGATGACCGTCGGGGGAACGGGGAGGTGAAAGAAACCGCGTCTTTATCTTAAATTTGAGATATACTAGGAGCGTGTGCTGGCAAGTAGAGGTTCTGAACGACACCGTACGCAGTGAACTCGATGCCCTCCCTTTGGAAATTCGGGCGCGTCTGATTCGGCTGGAACGTCTGATCTCTCAGGTTGGCCTTGAAACGCTGCGAGAACCTCATGTCAAGCACCTTGAAGGGAAGCTATGGGAAATGCGCGTGACTGGAAGGGACGGCATTGCACGGGCTATCTATGTCACAGCCATAGGCCGCAGGGTTGTTATTGTTCGCGCTTTTATCAAGAAGACGCAGCAGACGCCGCGTAGCGAAATCGACCTCGCATCGAGGCGCGCAAAGGAGGTTTTATGACGATTCCCTTCAAAGAAATCGCGGACGAGTGGCTGAAGGATCCGGAAGTCAAGGCGGAGTACGATCGTCTGGGCCCGGAGTTTGAGATTGCCACGGAGCTGATCCAGGCGCGTCTTCGTTCCGGATTTTCGCAGGTGGAACTGGCCAAGCGCATGGGCACCAGCCAGTCGGCAATCGCCCGGCTGGAGAGCGGCCGGACTCTCCCCAGCGCCAAGACGCTGGTTCGCTTCGCCGAAGCCACCGGTTCCAAGATTCAACTGCGTTTGTCCGCCGCGTGACGAATCCTCTCCCCTTAGGGGAAATCGATAATAGCCCAGGACAAGCGAAGCGCAGTCCTGGGAACGTGATCCACCCAGAATCTTCAGCCCCGTAGAAGCGAACGAACCTCTGTCGAAACCGTTCAACCGGGCGCCCAGGTTCCGTCCGCCGCGGCGGAGGACATGGGATACCTCCGGGTTAATCGAGAAACGCAATCTGCGGCGCGTGCCGCGCAAAGCGTTCCCGGTTCATGTAGACACGATGCCATCCGGCGAGATCGATCGTCTTGTGATCCCGATGGCGGACCTCGCCGCGTGCGTAGACTTCGGCCGGGTGCCCCATCCTTGACGCAGTTTCACCGCGTCAAGGGTGGGACAGCACAACCCTCGCCTGGCGGCTCTCCCAGTCCCTCAGTCCCTTCGTCCCCGCGCTCCCCACAGCAGCCGGGAGAGCGTGTCGCGGCCCAGCTCGTCGGTTCCCGCCCAGTAGGCGGCGGACGGGCTTTGCAGCCGGTGCAGCAGGTCGATGGCCGCCGGATTGCGGGGCGCAAGCCAGGGCGCGGCCAGCCCGGCCAGCACAAAGCCGGCCAGCAGCGGAACTCCCGCGGCGGCCAGCGGCTGGCGGCGAATCCGCCCGCCCGCGTGGCCTAACATGTTGGTAAGCGGAAAAGGCATCGGCACAAGCAACAATACCGCGACACACGCGGCGATTTGGTGTTCAATAGGCTATGGGCATTTTGCGACAGGGTTGGATGGCGTGCCTGGCGCTGGTTGCGCCGGCGGTTTTGGCGCAGGCGCCCGCGTACCCGGCTGCGCAGGTTCAAGGCTCTTACGCGATTCAGCCGGAGGCCTGGCAGATCGTCGCGCTGGCCAACCAGGCGCGGACCGCCGCCGGGGTGGCGCCGCTGCGCTGGGATCCCGCTCTGGCCGCGGCCGCGCGCCAGCACTGCCTGCGCATGGTTGCCGAGGGAACGATTGCCCACCGCTACGCCGGCGAGCCGCCTGTTGAACAGCGCGCCGCGCAGGCCGGCGCGCACTTCAGCGTGCTGGAAGAAAACGTGGCCGTGGCTCCGACGCCGGCCTCGATTCACAGCGCCTGGATGCACTCCCGCGACCACCGCGCCAACCTGCTGAGTCCCGATGTGGATCGCATCGGAGTGGCCGTTGTAGCTGGCCGCTGGGGGCTATATGCGGTAGCCGACTACGAGCGCTCCGTGCCCGTGTATACACAGGGTCAGGTAGAGTCTGCCGTTGCCGGGTTGCTGCGCCCCAGCGGCGTCTCCCTGCTCAGCGACCCCACCGATGCGCGGACCCTGTGCGTCGATGACAGGAACGCGGTAACCGGCAAGGAGCCGGGCTTCTTGATGCTATGGCAGTGCGCGGACCTGACCCGCCTGCCGCGGCAGTTGACGGATCGGCTGGCCTCGGGGCAATATCGCCAGGCCGCCGTGGGCAGTTGCCCGGCCCAGAACGTCTCCGGCACCTTCACGGCTTATCGCGTGGCTGTGCTCCTGTATTGACCGGGGACGAAGCCTCAACCGAACCCCTGGTACTTTTCCCAGAAGTCGGGCCAGGGCAGGCGCGGCCCGCCGCAGACGAAGATGTCGGGGTGGTACTGGCTCTCTTCGTTCTTCACGCCTTCGGAGTTACCGTTGTGACCGGCGAGCCGGCAGCCAGTGAATATCCTGTCAACGTCTTCGCGCGAAACTCCGACCACAATGAGCGTAGTAGGCGGCGGGGTGGGATAGCCGCGCAGCCACGCCGAGTTGGTCAGGCTGATTGGAGGGGGAAGGTTGTAAGCCGGACCGAATATCTCGATCGCGCCCTGTTCGCCATAGTTGCCCACCAGCACGCCCATGTTTGCCCGCTGCTCCGCGGGCAAGGAATCGCGGATGCCGGCGACGGTCTTGACCAGCTCGTTCCAGCCGAATTCTTCGCGCAGATCTTCTTGGTGTTGCAGGGCGAAATCTCGCAACGGTCCGCTGGACTGGAGCGGCAGGATCCACGCGAACATGTAGGCCCCGCAAGCCGCAAGACCAGTGAAGAAAACGGCTTCCACCGTCCGGCGACCTAGCTTGGGCAGAGAAGCGACCCGGCGCTCGCCCACGGACGCGCCCATGGCAAGCAGCATCGGATACGCCGCAGCCATGTAGTAGTGTCGCCCCTTGGAAAAGAAGAAGATCGCGAGCGGGACCAGGTACATCCACGCCAGCATCCTGTAGCGGCGATCGCGAAGGAATGCGACCAGACCGGCTAGCCAAAGCGGGGCGGCGAAAAGGTTGACGCATATCCAAAACTGACCGGTCAGAAAGCCCTCGGCGCGGCCTTCGCCCACATCGCGCGCATGGATGTGCTGAAGGAAACGGTAGGAGATGAAATCGTGCCGCGCGAGCCAGATAAAGTTGGGCAGAAAGATCAGCAGCGCCAGGGCGATGCCGCCCCAGAACCAGCCGCTCAAGACGAACCGGCGCGCAGGGGTAAAGACCAGGCCGGCCAGGAGTCCGGCGATGTAAAACGCGATGGCGTATTTGGTTTGCAGCCCGAGCCCCACGACCGCTCCGATAGCCAGCCACCAGCGCGGGTTATCCGTCTTCAGCAGCCGGATTGTGAAGTACGCGATCAGCACCCACCACAGGTAATCGAAGGTCGTGTATTGGAATTCCGTTCCTTCAAATAGTGGAAGCGGTGACAGCGCTACGACCAAAGCTGCTGTGATTTGGGCCAGGCGGCCGCCGCCCAGCTCCCGCGCCATCAGCCCGGTGACCACGATGGCTGCCGCCTGCGCGATCACCGAAAAGAGGCGCAACCCCACCATCGAAAGGCCAAAGAGCTGAAGGCTGACGCGCTCAACAAATGGAGTGAACGGCGGATAGGCCACATAGCCCCAGTCGAGATGACGTGCATCGCTGAGAAATTGAAGCTCGTCGCGGTGAAAGCCGTAGCGGCCGTTGGTGAGAATATGGAGCAGGGCCATTGCAGCGGCGATGAGAAGCAAGGCAAACCACTCGGTCCGCGGCTGCCGACCGGGTTGCGCAGAAATCTCCGTGCGTTCTGAGGATGGCATGTCACCTCGCGGGACTTTCCACTTCAACACTACGCGCAGGTGAGCCCTCCGGTTCCTCAGCGCCTTTCGTGAGGCTGCGCCACCCGGACGGAAGCCATTCCGGCAGCCGTTGCTGCCTGAACGCCGAGGTCTGTGTCCTCAAAGACCAGGCAGTCTTTCGGCGCTACTCCGAGCCGCGCCGCCGCAACCAGGAACGCATCCGGGGCCGGCTTGCCGTTGGTGTAGTCCTCCGCTCCAACGATGGTATCGAACTTGTCCAGAAGATGCAGCGCGGTGAGCGATCGCAAAACCGATTCCCGCCTGCCGCCGGAGACAACTGCAAAGGGAATCCGGCCGTGCTGCGCTTCAATCTGCTCCAGCACCTCCGGGATCGCCTTGAGCTGAGGAAGCATCTTGAAGTAGAGCTCTTCCTTGTGCTCGGCGAGGGCCTCGACGGGCATGGCGAGCCCGTGCATCTTATTGAGCGTAGAGACAATCTCCCGCGTGGGTTTGCCGCCCCAGGAATAAAAAAGATCTTCGGGAAAAGGACAATTCCACTCCGAAAAGGCCGTCTTCCAAGCGATATAGTGCAACGGCATGGAGTCGACGATAGTGCCGTCGCAGTCGAACAGATAGGCTCGGAATGAACCCGCGGGCAGTTTCAATTTCATGCGGAAAAGGAACTCCTTCTTGGATGGTCTTGGTCGTGCCGGTCGCTCAGGTCGTTATCTCTCAGGCGATCGCCGCGCCGGCCCGCGCGAACTGGTCGCTCAACCGCGCTGAATGGGGCATGGAATGGGATCGGGAAGAACATCGAAGTCACTGGGCCGCCGCTGTTTCCGCCGCCGCCGCGCAGCCGCCCTCGCCGGGCTTGGTCGGCTCCATCCGCAAGGCGTCGTTGAAGCGGTTGAAGTAGTTGAACAGGCCGATGGCGCAGAGCAGCTCCACAATCTCGCCTTCGGAGTAGAAGCCGCGCAACTCGGCAAACTGCTCGTCACTCACGGCATGCGCGTCGCGGGTGACAGTCTCGGCCAGCCGCAGGGCCGCCTTTTCAGCGGGGGTAAAGTCGTTGCGCTGGGGCCACTCCGCCAAATGCTCAAGCTGCTCGCCGGTCCAGCCCAGCCTCTTGGCCAGCGCGGTGTGGCTGGCCAGGCAGTAGGGTGTCTCGTTCACCTGGCTGGTGCGGACGATGATCAACTCCTTCAGCTTGGTGGAAACCGTGCCGGTATTGAGCACCGCGCCGAAGTGCGCCTGCATGGTCGCGAAGATCTCGGGCCAGTGCGCCATCACGCGGAACATGTTGGGCACGTTCGCGCGCTGGGCAAAGACCTTGTCGTAGAGCGCCGCCATCTCCGGGGTCACTTGGCTGCGATCAAGCCGGGAAATCCGGGACATTGGGCCTCCTTCCTGGTTCAGCATATCCCATCGCCGGCCAAGATTCTCCGCGCCGGTCTTCGTGGCCCGCGCTGGCAGCGCCATTCGTCTCCAGCGCCACGAGCCCGCGCGAAGTCCCGTCAGCAAGCCCCTCCGTCCCCCTCCCCATCGCCTTTTTGACGCGCTTCACACTCTCTGCTACCTTAGTAGAGGACCATTCGGTGCACGACATTCCTCAGTAGCTCAATGGCAGAGCATTCGGCTGTTAACCGAAGGGTTGTAGGTTCGAGTCCTACCTGAGGAGCCAATAAATCAATAACTTACAGCATCCTCCCTTCAGAACTTGGTCCAACTTGGTCCAGTTGTTGCGCGACCCCCAAAGCCAATCTTCTTGCCTTCGGAATTCTGACCGCCTGCGCCGGCACCTTTGAACCTGTTGTGATCGGGTGTCTCCACCCTGCAAGAATCTGCAACGTCCTGGAGTTCATGGCGTCCAGAACACTCCGCTCGATGGTCTGCATGTAGACATCGCCCGTCGTCCGAATGCTGGCGTGGCGCAAAGCCCCTTGTGCGTCCTTCAGAGTGCCGTGCGCCTGCAGGTCGGTTCCCAGCGTCCGCCGCATCACTTGGAAGGTGACGAGGCTGTCGGGAATGCCCAGTTGCCTGGCAATCGGGCGAACCCGCCACCGGAGGAAGTTCTTGCCCCAGCGCGGCACCGCATGGCCGGTTCTCTCCCCCCTACCGAAAGTCGGAAACATCAGCGCCTCCGGCGACGGATCAGGGCAGGCGCGCTGCCATGCCTGAATGATGGGCCGGACCTGTTCCGGCACTCCGATGGGCGCCCGGCTGGAATGCGTCTTGAAGCGGCCGGGGTAAAACTGCCCCTCGTATGTCGTGCCATGAGGAACCAGGGTGGTTCCCGTCCAGGACTTCCACTGCAAGCCCATTACCTCGCTCGCCCGCGGACCGCAGAAGATGCCGACGTAGACCAAGCACAGATCGTGAAGGTCCTGAATTCCACCGATGAGTGCCAGAATCTGCTCCTGGCTCATCCGCGGCTTCTCAACCGGTTTGGTCTGTGGCATGGTGACATCCTCCGCCGGATCGCTGTTCAGGAAGCCCAGCTTCTTGGCCATGTGGGTGATCGAGCGAATGTTTGCATAGCAGTGGCGGACAACCGACTGCGAATACTCTCCAGCCAGCTTGTTGAGCCAGACCTGGATCTCAAACGTGCCCAGTTGTCCCAGCGGAACCCTCCCGAAGTGCTCCGCAAGGTAATGCCGGATCTCGAAGGAGTTGATCTTCCGGTATGCCGGACTCCACGCGCCTTGCCGCATCGGAATGTACCGTTCCTCCACGAACCAGCGGAACGTAGCCGAGTCGTCAGTGATGGCCGTAGTAGTCTTGGCAGGGACTCCGGTCTCGTTGAGAATGATGGCATGCAGCATCTGCTCGGCCTTCCACTTCGGCGTGCCGGCTTTGGGGCAGAGCGGAATGTTGCGCCGCTTTCCGACCTCCTTTCCTTCTTCGTTTCGCAAGTACACGGTGTACTTGCCGTACCACATCTTCACCTTCTGCCCGCGAAGGTAGACGGTGCCCTTCTGATACTTCATTGCCATGGCTGTTCTCCTTTAGCCCGGCGACTGCTCCTGATCGTGGAGAACATCTCCTTCATACACCAAATCGGGAGCTGCGGGAAGTGGAAAGCGTGTCCATTTCTTGCATAAAGACATCGACATCGGCGCGCCGGTAGCGGACCAGCATTCCCATCTTTATGGCACGGATTTTGGGAGATCGGCGGGTGGTATGGTCCCGGACCCAGCGTTCGGAGACACCGAGCTTGTCGGCGACCTGCCGCGCGCTTAGCAGGCGCTCATCGTTGTGGTCGTGCAATGCGCCGTCTTCGTCTGGCCGGTGGAACTCACTGCCTACGCTTTGAACCCCAAATTTGGCCGGCGGCCGGCCAATGGATTCAACCACCGAAAGATTGCGGGCGAAATGGGTCTCAGGCTGTCTGCGAGACAGGTCATCGTTCCTGATTGTAGCGATTGACATTCTTCACCTCACGGGGGGAACGTTCGGGATTCGCTCTTGCCGAGGTCCGAGCGAACCGCGACCCCGGACGCTGCGCGATGCCCAGCGTTTATCCCAGCCTCCAACGAATCGGAAGTCTTGTCCAATACTTTTCATTTATCAGGTGATAGGTTTCAACTATCACCCCCACTTTCCCAGCGCACGGAGCGTTACGGAATTGTTGAAATCCCGTCCAATTGATGAATCTCCAGTAAAAACCATGTTGAAAACCAGATCGTTTTCGGATAGGAGCGCCACACAAGGTTCAGGTTTCATCGTTCTTGCCCGGTTTGCCTGACCGGGCTACTCTCGACCTCCGTCCCCAAGGAGCGTACGTTTGTGAACAGTTCGGCTGAGTTTCGACACTTCGAGTACATGCTTGCCATCGTAGAGCACATGGGATTGCGGGCCGCGGCGGAGCACCTTCGCACTGCCGAGCCAAATCTCAGCGTTCAAGCAAAACAGTTCCAGGAGAACTTGGCGATCCGGCTATTCCGCCGAGCCAAGGATGGCCGCATCCAACTCACCAAGACCGGCGTCGCTTTCAAGCCAATCGCCCAGGGGCTGCTCGATGCGCGAGAAGAAGCCATTGCGGCGCTGATTGCCATCGAACGCGGCCAGATCTGCACACTTAACTTGGGCTGCGCCCCCTTTGTCGATCCGGAGCTGTTTCAGATGGTCTGCGAGATGCACAAGGAGATCGTTCCCGATTGCTCGATCCGGCCCACGCATGACGATGCCGCCCAACTTGTGGAGGAACTCGTTTCGGGAGCGATTGACGCAGCGATCATGACGCTGCCAATCAGCGATCCTCGCCTCTATGCTGAAGCAATCCGGCGAGACCGGCTCGTGGCTTGTCTCCCCGCCAACCATTCTCTTGCAAGCAAGATGGTACTTCGGCTGGCTGACCTGCAAAGCAGCCTTGCGGTCCTCTACCATCCGCAAAGGCATCCAGAAGCCCATGCACAGCTCATGGAATGGCTCGGCCAAGGTGGAGTCCATATCGAGGAATTCGCGCGGGCTTCCCATCCAACCGAGATGCAGGCTCTCGTCAAGGCAGGATTTGGCCTTGCTCTGATCCGAGAAGGGACAGTC
>JBEKCX010000090.1:0-9248 GCA_050014655.1 Occallatibacter sp.
GGCGTTCTTGGGAGCGGCGGAGCACATCGCCAAAGATACGCTGGGACTGCCGGTGACTTATGGGCAGGCGGTGGCGGCGGCGCAGCAGGTGTACGCGGATGCGGTGAAGCAAACCTGAAGTCCAGCATTTGAGCGAATCGGAAAACGACATGCGCGCTGAATTGTTTAACCAATTCGATCCTGATCCAGAGAGTTTGCTGCGCGCTATCTCAGCACGGGTGGACGACGCGATGCTACGAGAAATTGCGCGGGCTGACTGTGGAGAAGAAGAGGAGGAACATTTTGCGGCGCTCGTCGCCATCCGGGATTCCGGCAGGTTTCCAACGCCGGCCCCCTGGAACCCACTGGAGGTAATGGAGCTCATTCGGTGGTCGGAGCCGGAAGACCTGAATTGGGGACCGAGCGGCAGGGGCGAAAGCGGCCATTGGATGAGAGCTTTTTGTTGCGCCGGCTTATTGTGTGCTTCAGTGGAGCCCTGGAATTGGAATCAGAGTGGGACTGGTTGGACGGGCATCGATAGTACCGTTGTCCAGTTAGTGCTCAGCCTTTGCCTACTGCCGGTTGATCTTACCAAGGAAGCGGCGGGCCTCTACGCGTATCTGCTTCTTCATTCCGACCCGGACGGGAGTTATGAATACGCATGTCCGTATGGACTTGCGCTGTTGTTCTTTTTAGCTACTCAGGAGGAGAGTTATTCGGATGAAGCGAAAATCGATGTGGCGAAGTGGGTATTGGAGCGGGCTACGGACATCCAACCATACGTCAGTACAAGGCTTCAGAACAGGGCCTTCGCAGCGATCCGTCAGAGTCAAAAGTGCGGAGCGTGGAAGTCTTTCGCAGAAAGGCTCGCATCTGTCGATTTGAGCTCACGGAGCTTGGAGCTTCAACAATCAGTCAAGCGTATCTGCACAGAGCTGCAAGGATGAAAAGAATCAGCGCTCCAGGAGGACGATTCGATATCCACAAGGAGAGCGTACCTGAATGGCAGAGCTAAGTTTTGGAGAAAAGCTGCTGATCGCGCGCAAGCAGTTGGACCTCTATCAATACGAGATGGCCGAGCGGCTGGGCGTGCATCCCAACTCCATCTGGAAGTACGAGCGCGACGAGGGCAAGCCGCATGCGGCGGTGGTGCGGATGCTGGATCTGTTATGCGAGAAGCACGGCATTCGCTTTGACGAATATGAAGCCGGGCAAAAGGGCAAAGGAGAGAGGATGAAGATCGTTCTGGCAGAGAAGGTTTCTCCGGCAACGCTGGCCGTGTTCGCGGCCGAACCGGGGTGGGAAGTCCTGACGCACGACCAGTTGCCGGACGGGCTGCCGGCGGCCCTGGCCGATGCCGACGCGCTGGTGGTGCGCAGCGCCGTGCAGGTGGACGACGCGCTGATGGCGCAGGCGCCCAAGCTGCGAGTTATTGGGCGGGCCGGCGTGGGAGTGGATAACATCGACGCCGAAGCGGCTACGCGACGCGGCATTGTGGTGATGAATACTCCCGGCGCAAACGCCGTGGCCGTGGCCGAGCTGACCATAGCGCTGATGCTGGCGCTGGCCCGCAAGCTGCCCTTCGCGAATTCGACCATGCATGCTGGCCGGTGGGAGAAGAAGATTCTGCAAGGCGCGGAGCTGCGCGGCAAGACGCTGGGCATTCTGGGCTTGGGGCGCATCGGCCTGGAAGTTGCCAAGCGCGCCAAGGGCTTTGGCGTGGAGATTGTCGGCAGCGATCCGTTTGTCTCGGCCGCCGTGGCGCGCGAGAACGGCATCAAGCTGGTCACGCTCGATGAGCTGATTGCGGGATCGGATTACATCACGCTGCACGTGGGGCTGACACCGCAGACCGCTGGAGTTATCAACGCCAAATCCCTGGCGGCGATGAAGAAAGGCGTGCGCATCATCAATTGCGCGCGCGGCGAGTTGATCGACGACGCTGCGCTGGTAGAGGCGCTCAAGAGCGGCCAGGTGGCCGGCGCGGCCCTCGATGTGTATGTCAAAGAGCCGGCCAAGGAGACGCCCTATGCGGAGTTCGACCAGGTGATTCTCACCCCGCACATCGCCGGATCGACGGGCGAGGCGCAGGAGGCGGTGGGCATTCAGATTGCCCGTCAGGTGCGCGAGTACCTGAAGCTGGGCGTGGTGCAGAACGCCGTGAACCTGCCGTCGCTGAGCCACGAGGAGTACGTTGTGCTGGCGCCTTACATCGATCTGGCCGGGCGGGTCGGATCGTTCCTGGCGCAGACCGGCAAGGGCGGCATCGAGGCCATCGATCTGACCTACGGCGGTTCGCTGGCCGAGGTAAAGACGGAACTGGTGCGCAACGCGGCCATCGAGGGGCTGCTGCGCGGCTCGGAGAACGTGAACCGCATCAACGCCGCGGCGGTGGCCGAGGAGCGCGGCATCCGCATCCACGAGGAGAAGGACGAGAGCTATCGCGGCGGCGCGGCCAGCGTGCTTACGATCGAGCTGCACACCGCGGCCGGCTCCATGGGCGCCAGCGCCACCGTGATTCACGGCGAGCAGCCGCGCCTGCTGGCCTTCGACGGCATCGACATTGAGACGCCGCTCGAGGGCAACCTGCTGGTCTGCCGCAACCTCGACGTGCCAGGCGTGATCGGCAAAATCGGAACCATCCTGGGAGAGCATGGCGTGAATATCGCCAACTTCGCGCTGGGCCGCGAGCGCAGCGGGCCCAAGCCGGTGAAGGCGCTGGCCGTGGTGCAGGTGGACGCGCCGGTTTCGGAGACGGTGCTGGAGGCGCTACACACGATCGAGGCGCTGCTGGAGGCGCGGCCCGTCGAGCTCACATAGACTGCCAAACCAGACAGTTGCGCCCCATTCATCCAGAAAAAGTCGCGGATGGATGGGGCGCCTTTTGCTGTTCGGGGTTGTGGACGGACTACTCGACTGGGCGAGCCGTCCCGTCGCGCAGGCTTTCGTCGATGACCTTTCTCGACTGGCGCTCGGCCGCTTCCGCATACCCGTCCCCCTCGGCGGCGAGACGCCCTTGCTCCGCTCCTAGCTTGCCCTGAAGGTCACCCAGCTTGCCCATCTTCCCGCCAACGGCTCCCTGCCTGGCGCCGATCTCGCCCTGGATCGCGCCCATCCTTCCCATCAGATCGCCGAGCTTGTGTTCCACATCAGCCCACTCCTCGACAGTCATGGTCTTTCCCTGCATGGCCTTGAGTTTCGCCAACTGCTCTTCCAGATCGGCGATCTCTTTGCTCAAGTCGGGCGTGGGAATCGTCACCTCTTTCATCTCGCGGCCCAGTGCTTCCTGTAGCTTGCCAAGCGCTTCCTGCTTACGGCCCAGCTCTTCCTGCTGCTTACTAAGCCCTAACGCAGCCACCGCGTCGTACCTGGCCTCGATCGGCGCGACGATGGATGGATCGTCGACAAAGTACGACTTGCCATTCTGCGTGAACCAGAGGAAGTCACCATGCGCCAGCTTGCGCGCTTTCTCGATCTCTGCCCGTGTACCATCGTTCCAGACGCCGCAGTAGGCGCGAAAACTGTTTCGGGTAACCAGTCCAAACGAGTACTGGTTGGTGGTGTTCCACATGCCGAAGCAAGGGTACACATACTCCTTTGCGCTGTTCAAGTCGGGCGGGGGTGGAGGCAGCGGCGGAGGAGGCGGGGGCAGTGGCGGAGGAGGCGGAGCCGCTTGTCCGGCGCTTCCAAGAGCTGACGGCGGTGGTGGTGGCGGCGGCGGCGCTTGTCCGGCGCTTGCAAGAGCCGGCGGTGGCGTCTGTTGGGCGACGAGAGGCAATTGCGCGTTGGGCTGCGCCTGCTCCGGCGAGGGCTGGGCAGCCGTTTGCGCGGTCTGCGCCGCCGCTGCGGGTTGGGCTTGCAGGGCGGGCTGGGGCGATGCTTGCCCCGCGGCCTCGACGCGTATGAGGGCGGTGAAGGCGAAGAATGCTGCGGGGACCAGCAGGACGGCCAGCGCCATGCGGCGGCGGCTGCCGGCAAAGGCTTGACGGAAGCTCGGTTCGCTGAGGAACCGCTCGATGCGATGGGAGATTCTACTGCTGCGTGCCATGGCTACTCCTATCAGGGTTGGGCGCGGCAAGGCCGCGAATTCGAGCAGGATCTGAGCGTAGGAGGAGCGGCTGGCGGCCACTTCCAGGCCGGCGCGGTCGCTGACCGCCTCTCCCAGATCGGAGAGTTTGCGTTTGAGCCACCAGGCCAGGGGGCTGAACCAGAAGAGAACCGCATGGAGGCCCGCAAGCGCCTGAAGATAAAAGTCGCCCTGGCGCAGGTGGGCGCGCTCGTGGGCGAGAACGATGCGCAGCTTTTGCCGGTCCCACTGGGCATAATCGGCGGGCAGCACGATGCCTGACCCGACCGCGACCGGGGAGGCGATCCTCGAGCTCGAACGCAGGCGCACTCCCGCCGTCAGAACGTGCTCAGGCGTCAGGCGGACCGGTTCCGCCATGGCCCACAGCCGCATCGCAGCGCCGATTCCGAAGAGCAGGCGCGCCAGCAGCAGAGCGCCAACGCAGAGGTAGAGAATCCAGGCAAGAGTGAGCGGCTGAATCGAGATTGGTCTTGATTGCGGCGCAACCGCGGGGGCCGACTCAACGGAGCGCGCCGCGGCCGGAGCAATCCAGCTATCTTCCGGCTGGGATGCGAGCCCGGAGGCCGGAGAAGCCCCAAGCGGCGCGGCGGCGGAAGGCGGGGATGTGAGCGCATCTGCCGCTTCGACTGGCCGGGAATCCGCGCGCTGCACCCATGAACGCACCGGCACGCGAATGGGCGCGGAGGCCGAGAGCCACTGCCAGCGCATGAGCAGCGGCATCGCGAGAGCCGCGGCCAGCACCAGGCACCAGGTCCGCTTCTGCGCCAGCACGTTCGACACGCGCAGCAGGCGCAGCCCGCCAGCCACCGCCAGAGCCACCAGCAGTGTGCGCAATGCGGCTTCAATCAGCAATGAAATCATGACTTTGCCTCCTTGCTTGCAGGAGTGGAAACGGGATGACCGGCGGTGCTTTGCTGGGCGGCGGCAATGCGCTCCGCCAGCCGCTGCAACTCGGCGTGGTCCAGCACCTCGGAGTCCACCATGCCGACCAGAAGCGCTTCGACCGAGCCGTCGCAGAACCAGTCCACGATGCGCTGGACGGCGCGGCCCGCCACGCGCTGCCGCGACTCGGCTGGCTGATAGACAAAGGTGCGGTTCTCGACCGAGTGGGCCAGGTAGCCCTTCTCTTCGAGCCGGCGGAGCACGGTGCGAACGGTGGAGTCCTTGAGCGGCCGGCCCAGGCCCTCCCGGACTTGCTCGGCAGTCGCCGCGCCCTCGCGCCAGACGATCAGGAGAATGTCGTGTTCCAGATCGCCCAGTTCCGCGGGATCGTGAACGGAAGTAGTGTTACTCGCCATAGTGTTACCGACTGTAGCACACAACTCAAGAAGACTGTCAAGAGGTTTTTGAAAGTTTTTTTGCACAGGGGGTCCAGGGGGCGAACGAGGCGCGAAAAATCGCCGACTTCGCGCTGGGCAGCAAGCGCAGCGGGCCGAAGCCGGCGATGGTGTTGGCCGCGGCGCGGATGGACGCACAGCAGGGCTCGCGCAACCCAGAAGCCAGGGGCAGGGCTCGTTGCTTCTCACTTCGTCGGGTCGGCTACCCGTCCCATGAAGAGGATGCCGCCCGAGCGATTGTCGCGGATGAGGAACATGAAGGGATGGTCGGCGCGGAACTCGGGGGGCGGCGTCGGGTCCGGCGCGCGCATCGCCATTCCCACCATCACCGCCGCCGTCGCCGCCGCGGCTTCGGTTCCCGCCTCGTTCACATCGATAAAAGCCTTGTGGATCACCGCCGAAAGAAACAACTCCCGGTCGCCGGTCATTCCGGAAAAATCGGCTGCGTTCTTGTCAAACGCCTTCGGCATCCCCATCGCGCTCAGCGTGCTTCCAAGCCCAAACTGCTCTGTCACCTTGAACTTTGGGAAGGTCACGATAACTCTGGATGCGGGCTGTAACCGGCTCATCCATAGGCGGGTTTTGGAGGCGGTCAGCGATTTCTCGAAGGCTGGCAGGCCGTCCATAATTTTGGGCAGGAAGACGATCATGGATAACTCGCCGCTCTTGTAGGGGAGTTCCAGAATTTGAAACGTCCCGCCGTCGAAATACTTATAACTGCCCGAGCGGTGCATCAAGGGAGCCTTGACAGTCTGCGCCGCGGACAGATGGAAATCCTCGTTCTCTGTCGCCGTGCTTTCGAACTGCGTCTGCCATTCGGCTTTGAAGTAGATAGCATCGGTCAGCACCAGTCTGGTCGCCGGGCTGACCACGCCCGGCTGGAGCAGGTCTTTGATCTTGTTATCTGTCTTCTGCTCGACCCATTGGTTGATGGTCAGCCGCGCCGCCTCGCTCGCGCCCTTGAAATCCACGGGATGGAAACCCGCGGCGTAATCGCTCTCCGTCAGCTTGAGGAAAGCGTCGAGAAACTTGTAATCCTGCTCGGCCCAAAGAGCGTTGGCCACGCTGAGCTGGTAGGCGTCATGCGGGGCATTCAGGCCCGTCAGCAGCGCGCCCATCGCCGGGTGCATCCGCTCCGGCGGCAGCGTAAAATGCAAGGACTTCGCCATCTCCGCGGCGGTGTCGCCGCGCGCACCGGCATAGGTCACGGCCAGCGCGGTGGAAATGCTCTCGGGCGAGAAGAAGAGGTTGCCGCTCTGGCCGCGCAACTGGCCATAGAGCGCAACCGCGAACTCATTGTTGCCCGCGACAACCGTTGCCTGATCGTCCGCAGCCACAGGAGACGCCTCCGCCGCCCTCGCGGCCACCAGCAATAAAGAACAGGCGATGAGAATCGATAGCAGGGCCTTCATGCGAACCTCCGTCAAGCCAGGCGCGGCCGCAGCCGGTAATTGGTTATGCCCCCCATCGTAAACTACGCCCGGCTCAGGTAGGCGCCCTCGCTGGTATCCACGCGAATCTTTTCGCCCTCGTTGATGAATGCGGGAACCTGGACGACGAGGCCGGTCTCGGTCTTGGCGGGCTTCGTCACGCTCGATGCGGTGGCCGACTTGAGCCCCGGCTCGGTCTCCACGACGGTCAGCTCGACGGCCGCCGGCAGATCGATGCCCACGGCCTGGCCGTCGTGGTAGCTCACCTTGATCTGCAGGTTGGGGGTGAGATACTCGATGGCGTCGCCCAGCGTCGTGCCCTTGAGCACCGTCTGCTCGTAGTCGATGGGGTTCATAAAGTAGTAGTCGTCGCCGTCGTTGTAGAGAAACTCCATCGAGACCTCGTCCACCACCACCTTTTCGATGGCGTCGGCGGAGCGGAAGCGGTGCTCGAACATGGCGCCGGTGCGCAGGTTGCGCAGCTTGGCTTGGATGAAGGCGCGCAGGTTGCCCGGCGTGCGATGCTCCACCTTGAAGACCAGGTGAAGCTGGTCGTTGTGCTTGATGATCATGCCGGGACGCATTTGCGTGGCGGGAATCGCCATAAGGTTTGTAGCTCCTTGCCTTAGCTGCGCGCAGCGCGCAGTGAATTCTGGCCTTGGCCCAGCTTTGATTGTAGCCCAGGGGCGGATGGACGGGGGCGAGTCGGCAATGCGTTGAGCAGGAGATCCCGATTCCAGCGGCTGGGCGAACCACGGCGCACTAGATAACGTAAGATGAAGCAGGCGAATCGGAAGCAGTGGATGTTTCGCCCAGGTTCCCCCAGGATTATGACCGGTTCCGCATTGCAGGTGTTGTCGAAGCCCAGGCGCCGCAATCGATGGCTCGTCCTGATTGCGGCCTTCAAGCTGGCCCAGGCGCTGTTGTTCATCGCCATCGGCGTGGGCGCGCTGCGCCTGGTGGGCAAAGACGTCGGCGATATGCTGGAGCGGTTTGCCAACCATCTGCGCTTCAACACCGAGCCCCGCTTCGTCAACTTCATCCTGGAAAAGTCATCGCTGGTGACCGACCACATGCTGCGGCGCATCGGCGCGGTGGTCTTCATCTATGCCGCGCTCGATCTGATCGAGGGAACCGGCCTGTATCTCGAGAAGGCCTGGGCCGAGTACCTGACGCTGGCCATTACGGCGTCGTTTCTGCCCTGGGAGATCTTCGAGGTGCTGCGCAGAGTGACGTGGATCCGGTGCGGCCTGCTCACCATCAACGCGCTGGTCGTCTTTTATCTGTTGAAGATGGTGATTGAGCGGAGCCGGCGCCGGCAGCGGGATGGGGAAGCGTAAGACAGGTGTCGGACAGCCGTAAGACAAACGTCGGACGCCATCAAGTCAAGCGCCGGACGCCATCTATTCGTGGTGAGGCAGGGTAGGAGTGGACGAGCCACATTCGCTTTTTGTTCCCCTATCACACTGTCTCCGATTGCGTCCAGTGCGGTGGACCAAAGCGGTAAACACTACATTTTGTGGTAATAGAGGTTCTCTAATCTATTAGGCGGGTTTTCCACATCCGTCCCTTCCCAGCCCAACATTTTTTCGATTTTCCCCTTGGCTAGAGCCGGAATCGGCGCTACGATCTATTCACGTGGAAGGAATTGGAGCCGAGTGGAGTTCTTTGGACCGGTTGGCTCACTTCCGAAGCAAGTTTACCTGAGTTTTTGCTCACCGGCACAGAAATCCCGAGCGTCGCGGCGGGAGAACCAGCGCAGATAACGGAAGAGGAAAGTTCAGGGCAGCAAGCTGGCCGCGGCAAGGGACGAGGAATCAGCCGCCAAGGGTGAAGAGGGGCAACGATGTTCCGCGGAAACCATCCGGCAAAGGTCGATGAGAAGGGGAGACTGAAGCTCCCGGCTGCCTTCAAGCAGTTGGTGGACGCTGGAAACGTCACCCAGTTCTACATCACCTCGATGGACGGCGAGAGCGCGGAGATCTGGCCGTTGCCGGAGTGGGAGAAGCAGGAATCGCTGCTGGCCGAAGCCAGCACCATGGACGAGGCCGTGGACAGGTACCTGAACCTGACCAGCTACTACGGCCAGCAGGTGGAGATGGACAGCCAGGCTCGTGTTCTGCTGCCGCAGATTTTGCGCGGCGCAGCCCAGTTAGACGGGGAAGTTGCCGTGCGCGGAAAGCTCTACTTCCTGGAAGTCAAGAATCTGAAGAAGCTGGAAGAGAGTTTGACGGCCAATGCCCTGACGGCCGAGAACCGCAAGACTTTGGCGGAGATTACCCGCCGGCGCAGTGACCGCTAAGCCCCCCAGGGGGAGCGCATGACGATGTCGAATGAACGCCATGTGCCTGTTCTTTTTCATGAAGCGATGGATCTTCTCCGGGTGCGCGCAGGGGGTGTGTATGTGGACTGCAC
>JBEKCX010000091.1:0-9152 GCA_050014655.1 Occallatibacter sp.
CTCCGAGCAGGAGTTCAGCTTTGCGGCTTATGAGCCGCTGCGGGCCGGGATTCTGGAGCTGGGCCGCGCCTCCATCGACCGCGAGCACCGAACCCCCGAGGTGCTGACATTGTTATGGAGGGGGATTGCGCAGTATGCTACCGACATGGGGCTGCGTTACCTGATCGGCTGCTCATCGTTGAACTCGAAAGACCCGGCGGAGGGCTGGCAGACGTATCGCCAGCTTGAGCAATACCGGGTTTCACCGGAGTTCGAGACGGCGCCCACTGCGGCTTACGCCTGTCCCATCGAGCAGGAGGGCGCGCACGCACAGCCGTCGCCCTGCCTGATGGAATCGAATCCGGTCAAACCGGCTGCGGCGGAACGGCCGCTGCCGGCTCCGACGCCAACCAAGGTTCCCAGGCTGCTGAAGACCTACCTGGCCATCGGCGCGCGCATCGCCGCCCCGCCGGCCTGGGACCGGGAGTTCGGGACCATCGATTTCCTGACGCTGCTCGATCTCAAGTTGCTCTCCCACTCGGCGCGCAACCGGTTCCTGACTCCGCTGGTGCAATGAGGCTGCGCGCGTTCCGGCGCGCTGTGGCGCTGGTTTCGGCTCTAGTGCTGTGCATTCTGCGCTTCTGGCTGCTGCGCCTGCGCGGGCCGCTCACTTTGGAGCGCCGGGCAGGATGGTCCCAGTTGGCCGGACGGTTGGTTCTGAGGTCGCTCGGCATCCACTACCAGGTTGAAGGCCGGCCGCCCACGCATGGCCTGATCGTCTCCAATCATCTCAGCTACATTGACATTCTTGTTATCGCGGCGGCCACGCCGTGCTTCTTCGTAGCCAAGATCGAGATAGGCGGCTGGTTCTTCTTCGGCAAGGCCGCGCGCAGCAACGGAACCATCTTTGTGGACCGCGGGAGCCTGGCCAGCGCCATGTCGGTGGCCGAGCAGATGACCGAGCGGCTCAAGCTGCCGATTCAGGTTCCCGTGGTGCTCTTTCCCGAGGGCACCAGCACCGACGGCAGCCAGGTGATCCGCTTTCATTCGCGGCTTATCGATCCCGCCACGTCCATCGGAGCGCCCATTACCACTGCTGCCGTCCGCTACTTGATTGAAGGCGGAGTCGAGGAGCGGGAGCTGTGCTGGTATGGCGACGAGACTTTCGTGAACCACCTGTGGAAGGTGCTGGGCACTGCCGGGTTCTCCGCCGAGCTGCGCTTTGGCGAGCCGCGCGTCTACACCGACCGGCGCGTTGCGGCCGACGAGACGCGCGCGGAGATTGAGGCCATGCGCAACGGCGGCGTTCTGGCCGCGCAATGAGTTGAGCTGGCGAACGGGGCCAAACGAGTCAAGTCAGGCTCGGCTGATCGTCAGCGCGCTTGGTCCATTTATAAACGCGCGCCGAATTCTTCCAGAAGTATTTCTCCGCTGCTCCTCTCGACTTGGTCGCGAAGAAGCGCTTCATCAGCCCGACCTCTTCGGGAATGGTGGCCACGCCATAGCTGTTGGGATAATCGGAACCGAAGAGAACGCGATCCTCGCCGAAGGCGTCGAAGAGGTATTCGAGCCGGACGCGCAGCGGCTCATAGTCCTTGACGATGACGCCGTCCGTCAGCCGCGGATGATAGACCTCCGAGAGCTTGACGAAGATATTGGGCCGAGCCGCCATCTCCTTCACAGCAGCCTCATAAGCTTGCTGATTATCGGCCGTTGGGTCGAAGGAAGGCAGATGGTCCATAATGATGCGCAGGGTGGGGATGGCATCGGCCAGCAACACGTTGGCCTGCATCAGATTCATCGTGGGATTGGCGGTGTCGAGCGCCAGGTCGGCCTGGGCGAGCAGCTTCAGATTGGCAACCTGATCGGGATTGAGAGCGACCTTGCCATTGTCCGCGCTGTAGAAATGGCTGGAGCGGATGGCCCGAAACAGCGGGTCCTGGTGAAAGTGCGTTACGTATTGCCCGAAATCCGGCTGCGCGGGATTCAGGTTTCCCGAGACGCCGACCATAATCGAATCGGCTCGGCAGGTTTCGAGATACCAGAGATTGTCGTCGATCCAGGCGCTCGATTCGACCACGATGGCGCCGACAATCCCGGACGGCCTGGCCAACGGACCATACAGAGAAGGAAGAGAAGTTTTGGAGATTGCCCGGTAGGCCGGCGACCCCATATACCTTGCGCCCAGAGGACGGGTACCGTCGAAGAGATGAATGTGTGCGTCGATGATGGGAATGTTGTCGACGCTTGGCGACTGGGCGTGCGCGCCGTCCAATGCCGCGACCGCGGCCGCCGCCGCTGCGCCCGCCAAAAACGACCGGCGGCTCAAACCTTCCTGCGTATTACCGATCTTGCTCAGTGACGACATAGCGGCCCACCTCGCGGCTCTGGGCAATCATATACCGGGCTGCCCGGCCCGGAAAACCGGCGCGGCGAGAGTGGGCCGCTCGCCGGCGCGACTCAAGCTCCGGGTCACATGAGACCCTGGCCAGCGGAGTTTGCATGGATCTCATCGACCGGTATCTCCAGCGCGCCGATGCGGTCGCTGGCGACATCGTGGACCCCGACGCGCAGGAAGTAATTGCCTTTCACCGGCACCGCGATCTCCTGCCGGGCGTGCAGGCCGTCAGTCAGCAGCTTGCGGTATTCGGCCTCGCTCAAGTTCAGCGACACCGTGGTAAGCAGCGAGTTGACCCCATCGCCCGTCTGGTCAAATACCAGCGTGGCAAACTCGACTGTGCCTTGACGCAGTCCATCCGCCGTCCGCGTCAGGTGGAGCGCACGGGCATCGGCCTTGATCTGTACGGTGCAGGTATGGAAGGGCATGGTCTTGAAGTCCTTTTCCAGGTAGTTGTCCGCCGGCAGCGGCGACTCCTTATCCAGCTTCACAACCTTGTCGTCCATCGCCAGGCTGGCGGTAAAGATCACCTCAGTGGGCGCAATGGCGCCAAGTTGCATGGCGGCCACGAAGCCGCCTTTAGGATGCTTCACGAGAGCGCCGGCATCCGGCGGCGGCGGCTCGCCGCTTGCAGCCTCTTCCTCGCCTTCCTCGGCGAAGGGATTGGCGGCGGCTCTGGCCTTCTCCTTTTGCTTGGCGGCAAGCAGGCGCTGCTCCTGCCGGGCGCGGTCTACCGCGTAGTAGCCCTGGCGGTGCTGCACCCGCAGGCCTGGCCGGTCAACCGTCACCTTGATTTGCCGGAAGCGCCCGTCCCAGGTCTTGTTGGTTGTGGCATAGGCCAGCGTGTAGTAGTTGGAGCCGTTGTTGACGATCCCGATGATCGCGTCCTTCAAACCGTTGGAATTGTAGTAAGCCTTGCCGCCGGTCGCCTTGGCGATGACGTCGAGCTGGGTATGCTGTGAGGCCTGCGCCGACTCAAACCGAAGATTGGCGTTGGGCGCCGGCCCTCGATTGTTGCCAGCCTCGTATTGCGGCGGGGTCATCAGGCCGCGCGCGTCGATCGGGTAGACGGCAACCCGGCTCAAGGTCAGCGCGTCGGTCAGGTCGTCGGGATTGTCCCCAAGAATGGAGAGGTCGTCCCGAAACGACATTCCGAAGGATCCGCCCAGGGGGTCGGTGTAGTAGGACTGGGGAATTGAGCCGGTCAGCCAAATGAGGTTCTTGCGGCCTGGATACCCGGCCAGGTAGCGCCCCATCAACTGAAAGCCGCGGCGTAGAATGTCGAACCTGGAAATGCGATACTCATCCGGCGTTCCAGGGATCGGCCGCAGCATGGAGGGCATATTCCGCTTGCTCTGCGCCGCCTCTAACAGCACCCGCGGGTCGGAGGTAAAACCCTGGATCAAGCGCATATCGGTGTCGATCTGGAAGATGGCGACCGGCGTCCCCGGCTGCAGGTGCTTGATGGCATCGATAAGCTGCTCGCGCAACTCCATCTGCGCCTGAATCCTGGTGTTGAGCGCATCCAGCAGGATCACGGTCGAGGCATTGGTGTTTTCGACCGGCGTGAAGTTGGTGAAGGTGTTGGGAGGCAGCGCGGGAGCAGCCTTGAGCCGGACCAGATCCCCGGCGTCCATGGGGTGATGTTCCTCAAGGTGCGCGATGCGCTGCGGTTCGCCTTCCTCGGTCACCGCAAAGTCGGAGGCCGGCAGCCCGGAGACCGGATGGCCGTCCTTATCGGCCACCACAACATCGAGCAGCACCTCTCGCGTGGTGATGGAAAGCGTCGAGGCCTGCTGGCCGCGAGCCTGCAAAGCCGGAGCGTCCTGCTGCGGCCTCGCTTTCATCGCCAGGCAAAGCAAGAAGGGGGCGGCGGCGAAGCAGCAAAGAGCGCTGCCCGGTCTGTTTCCAAGCCTTAAACGGAACAAGAACATGCGGAACCTCCAGCGCACCCTAGCGATGCCTATCATACCTTGGACGAGCAGGCGACGCCGCAGTTACGTTGAAATCTCCGGAATGACTGATTGCTGGATTACCTGCGATTCGCCGTCGGCTCAGAAACCGCCGCCTGTCTTCGCGGTTGCTTGTTTGGGAGCGACCGGGGTAGGAATCGTGCCGATCTCCGCCGCCGGCGACTCCAAGGTCATCTCAACGATAGTGTCCACCGCGCTTGGATTTGCCGGCAGAGTCACTTCCACTCCGGCATCGCTTTGCTTGCACGAAGCCTGGCCGCCGGTCAGCGAAGTGCAGGCCAGGATTCTGGCCGGGAGCGCGGGCATTGTGAGCTTTACGCCGGCCGGGTTGAGGATATGCAGATAGATTGTCTTGTCGCGATAGGTCGAAACACCAAAATCGCCGGGCAGGTAAGGGCCGCCGCGGGTGGCGTAGATACTCTCGCCGTACTGGTGCAGCCACTCCCCAATCTCGCGCAGGCGCGCCGCGTGCGCCGGGTCGATTTGCCCATCCGGCCGCGGACCTACATTGAGTATGAAATTCCCATCGCGCCCAACCGCAGAGACGAGGAGACGAACGAGGTGCTCGAACGACTTGATCTTCGCGTTCGGCACATATCCCCATGCCCCTTCGGTCAGGGTCGTGCAAAGCTCCCACGGATACCGATTCTCAAAATCGCCGAGGCGTCCGTCGCCTTCGCGGGAGCGGAAATCCGCAGCGGCGTCGGTGCGGTCGTTGATGATGATCGACGGCTGCAGCTTCCTCAAGTTATCGACGGCATTCTGATCCTGCCAATTGAAGGCGCCGCTGTAGCGTTCACCCTTGGGCCGCGCGGCCCATCCGCCGCCGGTGAAATGGACCCCTCCGAATCCCAGCCAGTCGCCGCCGCCGCCGTCGAACCAGAGAATATCGAGCTTGCCATAGTGAGAGGCCAGTTGGTTGAGTTGGCGGTGATACTGGTCGCGCAGCTCGCGAGCATTGGGCTCATAAATCCCAGGGAAGAAGAAGCCCGGAAAACGCCAGTCGAGCGGCGAGTAATACAAGCCCACGCGAAGGCCGGCCTTGCGCACAGCGGTCACATAATCGGCGACAAAGTCATGATGCGCGGCGGATTTCATGGCTGTAAAACTGCTGCCCGGATCGTCGAACAGCGCAAATCCATCGTGGTGGCGGGCGGTAAGCACGGTGTACTTCATGCCGGCCGCCTTGGCAAGCTCGGCCCACGCATCCGGATCGAACTTGTCCGGATGGAACTGGCCCGCCAGCTTGGCGTACTCGTCTACCGGAATCTGCTCCTGCCATTGAACCCACTCGCCGCGGCCGGGGATGGAGTAGACGCCCCAATGCATAAAGAGGCCGAACTTCGCGTCGCGCCACCATTGAATGCGCGCCGCCGCATCGTTATCGGCAACCAGGGGCGCCGATTGCGCCCGCGTGCAGGATGAAGCAACAAGAACGGCCAAGAACACCCAAACGAATCTCACGGAAACGACAGCCTTGTTCATCTTTCCTCCCATAGCCGCGGCGAGGAAGCTGCATGCGAATCGCCGACAGTGTAAACGCTAGCAATAGAACCCCGCATTGGTCCATCCGCACATTCAAACAAGGGGCAGGCGCCGGCCAGGCCTTCCAGGCGAGGAAAGATATCTACAGCGCGCTCGCCGGCGGCGCGGCAGTCGATGAGCGCACGACCAGGCTGGTGGAGACCAGGAACTCGCGCTGCATCGCGGGGTTGCCCGGCTCTTCGGCCTGCTGGCGAAGAGCCTCGAAGGCGGCTTGCGCAAGTTCGATGCGGGACAGGCGGATGCTGGTGAGCGGGGGACGCGTGAACTCGGCGAAGTCGATGTCGTCCAGACCGATAACCGAGAGGTCGTCGGGCACGCGCAAGCCCTCCATGTATGCGGCGCGCAGCACGCCGATGGCGGTCATGTCGTTGGAGCAGAGAATGGCTGTGGGACGAGTGGCGAGAGCCCGCAACTGCCCGAAGCCGGCCACGCCGCCCTTGGCCGTGTGGTCGCACTCGACGACCCAATTCTCCTGGATGGGCAGCCCGGCCGCCTCCATCCCGGTGCGATATTCGTTTTCGCGGGTAATGGCCGAATGCAGCTTGTGGGGACCGGCCAGGAAGGCGATCCCGCTGTGGCCCAGCTCCGCGAGGTGCATGACGGCCGCATGGATGCCGGTCTTGTAGTCCAGGAGGATGGTGCTGACCTTGGCCTCTCCCAGGCGAAACTCCGCAAGCACGATGGGCACGTCGTGGTTCGCCAACTGGTCCAGAACCGGCTCCTCCTCGCCGAAGGTGAGCACGGCCACGCCCTCTACCTTGCGCTCCAGCATGCGCCGGACGCAGTTGGTGAGGGTGGCGAGGTTGCTGTTCGAGGAACTGACCAGAATCTCATAGCCATGGGCGACCGCAACCTCCTCGAAGCTCTGAATCAGCTCCGGGAAGAAAGGGTTTGTGATGTTTTCAACAATGATGCCCAGGATGCGGCTGCGGCCGGAGACCAGGCTGCGCGCATGGGTATTGGGAAAGTAATTCAACTGCTCGATGGCGCGCCAGACGCGCTTGGACAGGCGGTCGCTGACCACCGGCGAGCCGTTGATGGTGCGGGAGACGGTAGCGATGGAAACCTTGGCCACGGCTGCGACAGCGCGGATATCGGGCGCCTTGGCGACGGTTTTGCAGATGCGCTTTCGAACCACGAATCGTTCCTCTTCCACACGGAACAAGTATGCAGGCCATGTTATAGCATTGGCCGGGCGCTTGCAGAGGTCGCGACAAGGCTCCCGTCAAGCCGCCGTCTGCTGCGGAATTCTTGCGCGCTGAGTGCTGTTTCTAAGCTTATCAAACGTTTTTGCTGCGCATCGCGGGCGGGCTAGGATTTCTCGGCGACCAGCAGGCGCAGATCGCGCAGGTTCTGGCCCGTCGGGCCGGTCACAACAGCGTCGCCGAGAGCGGTGAACATGGGGCAGGCGTTGAAGGCTGCCAACGATGACTTGAGGTGGAACCCGAAGGCGTGCGCGCGGGTCACAGTGGTGGGGTCGGCGATGGCCCCGGCCGACTTCGTGTTGCCGTCAATGCCATCCGAGCCGGCGCTGAGAACGGTGAGGCGTTCGCCCTGATACTTCTCCAATTCCAGCGCGCAGACCATGGCAAACTGCTGGTTGCGGCCGCCAGCCCCAGGCACCCGGTCCATCTTGACCGTGACCTCGCCGACAGAGATCAGGCAGAGGCGCGGATGAATGGAACGAAGGGCGTGGAAGCGCTCCAGCAGGTAGCGGGCAGCGTCGGCATAATCCCAGTCGTCGCAACTATTGTCGACCACGGTGAAGTACCCAGCCTTCTCGGCCAGGGCGCGGGCGTTCTCGATCAAATCGTGGCTGGAGAGCAGAACCTCGAAGACCGAATCGCGGAAGGATTCGTCCTCGCCGGACATGGAGGCAGCCGAGGTGGCGCGGCGGGTGGGAACCGCGCCGGTCCACGGCATGCGAGGAAGAAAAGGCGGACGCCAGCCCTTGTTGCCGGGCGACTCGGGCAGATCCTCGCGCTCAAAGAAGGCGCGAATGGAGGGCGGGAGCTTGGGAGCCAGGTCGTACTTGGCCAGAAGCGCGCGCACGTCGGCGACGGTGGAGTGGTCGGGCGATGTGGGGCCGGAGGAGAGCGCGTCCAGGGTGCGCAGGGGCACGTCGGGCAGCAGCAGCGAAACCTTGGCGGCCTCCGGCGCGGCCATGGCCAGCCGGCCGCCCTTCACAGCGGAAAAGTGCTTGCGCAGGGTGTTGATCTCGTTGATCGGCGCGCCCGAGGCCAGCAGAAGCTGATGGAAGGCAATGGTTTCATCGAGCGTTATCTTGGGGTCCAGAGGCAGGTCGAACATAGCCGACCCACCGCCGGAGATGAGGAAAAAGATCAGCGTGTCCTTGCGGGCCTTCTTGAGCATGGCCAACGCGGCGCGGGCCGCATCGAAGGAGTCCTCGTTGGGCACCGGGTGGCCGCCCTCGAAATAGCGAAAGCGCCAGTTGCGGGCCTTGGGCAACTGGAGGGAGCAGAAGATGCCGCGCAGACCCTGACGGCGCTTCATGCGCTCCAGCAAGGTATCGAGCATGGGACCGGCCGCCTTGCCCAGCGCAATCACGAAGATGCGCCTGAAGGCGGCAAGATCGATGGTCGCCGGGCCGCTGCCGTCGGGCAGCAGGCGATGGAGCGTATTGCCCTCGAAACGAATGCGACGGTCGAAGGCCGATGCGATATTGCAGGCGGCCACGGCGCCGGCAAAGATCTCCGTGACCGCGGAGTGCAGAGTGTCCAGTGCGGCATCGCCGACCGGTGTCATGTCATTTGCTCCCTCAGCCAACTGGAGAGAGCTTGCCACGTGGACTCCAGTTGACCAGCTAAGAAACGATCGGCGCCGGGGAGGAGCGCCAGTGGTTTGGGTTCGGCGGAGACGGCTACAGAGGTCATGCCACTCACCATTCTACGCTCAATAGATAAAGAATTCCTCATGCGCAATCGTCACCGCGCTTCGGGTTACCTTGGGAAGTTCCAGAAAACTGCTTAGGATCAAAAACCAGGCAATCGGCAGCGATGGAATGGAGCGAACACCTTGTAGGATATTCTGGCTGTACCATGATCGCTCGACCGCCTGCCGATCCGGCCGCCGCTTCCCTTGCTCCCATCGATCCCATCGGGTTTACGCGCCAGTTGTGCCAGATCGAATCGACTACCTACCACGAGGGTGCGGTGGGCGACTTTCTGGCCGATTCTCTTGCCCGCCGCGGCTGGGCGGTTGAGAAGACCCCCGTGGAGCAGCCAAGTGAAAGCGGC
>JBEKCX010000092.1:0-9006 GCA_050014655.1 Occallatibacter sp.
TCTTCGTCGATCGAGACCATCTTGCCGGTGCGGCGCTTGCGCAGCCGCATCAGGCTTTCGTTGACTGCAATGCGTACCAACCATGTGTAAAACTTCGAATTCCCCTGAAACTGGTCGAGCTTCTCGTACGCCTTGAGAAACGCGTCCTGCATCGCGTCTTCCGCATCCTCGCGGTTTTGCGTCACGTGCTGCGCAATCCGGAAGATCTGCCGATCGTACCTCCGAACCAACTCATCGTAGGCCGTAACATCCCCATCGCGCGCCCTGGCGACCAAGGCCACGTCGGGATGCGGTTCGAGTTCTCCTGCAATAGGTTGGATGGTCGCCATGGTGGTTGGTTGCGGGAATCCTTTTGACCGGGTGCGGTTGACGCTTGGAGGTCTGTAGACGAGTGTAACGGACGGCAGGGGCGGGGACCAAACCGGCGCCTTCAACATCCGAAATACGCGGAATGGGCGCTCGGCGGTTCATTCGCGCACGTTTGGCGGTAACGGCACTGGTTCGCGCGCATTGCAGCCGGCCGAAAGCAGCTTAGAGTGTAGATATGAGGTTTATGAAGTCTCAAAGGCCCTTTCCATGGCTCGCTTCCCGCGGCCTGGCAGTTCTGTTGTCCTGGCTGATGGTTGTTCTGCCGGTTACGGCGCAATCGACGAGCGGATCGACAAACGGCGGCTCGACAACCGCGCCCGCCGCCTCTGCCTCCTCCACGGCGAAGAAGGCCGCCGGGAAGCCTGCGCAGAAGACCAGCAAGCCGGCCGCCGCGAGTACGAAGGCATCGAAGCCCGCCAGCACGACGGCCAAGAAGGCCTCGAAACCGGTGAGCCACTCAACCAGGGCGGCGCGACGCGCGCGAACCGCGCGCATCAAGCAGGCCTTCGTGGCTTCCACGGAGCTGCGCCCCATGGCTCAGCAACTGGCCACGCTGCGCACCCCTGCCGCCTACGAAGGCGTGAGCAAATATGCGCATCAGCACAGCGGCGAAGCGGCGGCGGCGGCCTATCTGGCGCTGGGCCACGCCTATCTTATGGACAAGCGCTACGTTGAAGCTGAAGCCAACCTGCGCCAGGCTCGCCAGGCCGGCCAGGAACTGGCCGACTACGCCGACTTTCTGGGCGCCGAGGCCAACCACGAAGCGGGGAACGAATCCGCTGCCGAAGCCTTGCTGCGTGGGTTTGTGACCCGCTATCCCGACAGCATCTTCGTTGCCCAGGCGCCTGAACTTGAGGCTGGGGTGCTGCTTGGCGTGGGCAATGCGGCCGCCGCTCAGCAGGTGCTGGCGCAAGCCGCCACAACGGCCGCCGCCAGCCGTCCAGGCTTCCAGCTTGCGCAGGGCGAGGTAGCGCTCACTCTGGGGCAGACCCAGGATGCGGAGCGCATCTTCAAGCGGCTTCTGCTCGGCCGCCCCTTGACCTCGGAGGCGCAGATTGCCCGCGCCAAACTGACCGCCATGGGCGCCGAATCGAGCTTGACTGCGGCCGAGTTGCGCAGCCTGGGCGATGCCTACTACAACGCCAACCGCTTTGAGCAAGCCGCGGAGCAATATCGCGCGCTGGCTCGCTCGACGGGGCTGACTGCTCAGGCCCGCAACGGCTTTGCCGTGGCTGAGGCTGCCTGCGACCTGAAGCTGAAACGGCTGACCACGGCCCAGGCCGAGGCGCTGGCCGACTCCAAGGACGAGAACGGCGCGCGGCGGCTCTATCTGCTGATGGAGCTGGCCCGGAACCGGGATGACATCGCGGATCAGAAGCGCATTGTAGCCCGCATGGAGTCCGACTTTCCCCGCAGCCCGTGGCTGGCCGAGGCGCTCTTTTCCAGCGGCAATATGTACCTTCTGCGCCGCGACTATCCCGCCGCCGCGGATTATTACAGCTATCTGGCCGCGCACTTTCCCGACGACGCGAATGCCGCAGCCGCGCACTGGCGAGCGGGCTGGCTCAGTTACCGCCAGGGGCTCTACGCCGACGCCGCGCGCCTCTTCGACGAGCAGATTAGGCTCTATCCCAGCGCCAAGGAGACCGCGTCGGCTATCTATTGGCGCGGACGCCTTTATGAGACGCTGGACCACAAGCCGGCCAGCGCCGCATCCAACTATCGCGCGCTCGTCCGCGCTTACCAGCACTACTTTTATGCTCAAATGGCCCGGCAGAGGCTGGCCGCGCTGGGTAGCACGCCACCGGCGCCGCAGCCGCAACTGGATCGCTTGCAGCCGATTCCGGTGCCCCAGCTTGCGGAGAGCTTTCCCACCGACAGCCCGCACCTGGCCAAAGCGCGCCTGCTGGCAAACGCAGGGCTGAGCGACTACATCGCAGAGGAGATCGCCGCCGATCCCGACTCCGCTTCCTGGAGCGCGCTGGCCGAGGCGCAGATATATGCCTCCTATGGCGAAACCTATCGCGCCATCCATGCTCTCAAGAAGGCTTTGCCCTACGCCGCCACAGCCTCCATCCAGTCCATCCCCCTCGCCTACTGGCGCATCCTCTTCCCCGAGCCGTGGTGGGAGACGATCAAGGCCGAATCGGCAAAGAACAACCTGGATCCGTACCTGGTGGCTTCGCTGATTCGCCAGGAGTCGGAGTTCGATTCCAGGGCCATCTCCCACGCCAACGCCTACGGACTGATGCAGTTGCTTCCCTCGGTGGGCAAGCAGTTGGCCCGTGAAGAGGGAATCAGCCACTTCGAGACCTTCCAATTGCTCGATCCGGCGATGAATATCCGCCTGGGCACCCGCTACCTGCGGCAAACGCTCGACAAGTTTGGCGGTGTGCAGGAATATGCACTGGCAGCCTACAACGCCGGGGACAACCGCGTGGTCGACTGGCAGTCCGCCGGTCCCTACAGCGGCATCGACGAGTTCGTCGAGTCCATTCCCTTCACCGAGACCCGCGAATACGTCGAGGCAATTCTGCGCAACGAGGAAACCTACAAGGCGATCGACGAGTTTGCCGGTTCCCAGGCCAAGACTGAGACGGCAACGTCCCGCTAGAGTCGCTCTGAGCAACTCGACCCGCGAGCCAAGAATGGAAGAACCTCATAAAGCGTGTCCCAAGTAAACCCGTGCCAGTCGGGTGGGTCGATAGGCGGATCTTGGAAACGCGCCGTGCCAAAACGGGCATTCTTGCAACGGAATCTCGAGCCAGGTCATCCAATTCTCTGCTATGACCCAACCTGGCTCGCATTCCCTTCGCATCCTCGGCAACTCCGACCTTCAACTCACCCCCATCGGTTTTGGCGCATGGGCCATCGGCGGCGGCAACTGGGAGTTCGCCTGGGGCCCCCAGGACGACGCCGAATCCATTGCCGCCATTCATCGCGCCCTCGACCTGGGCATCAACTGGATCGACACGGCGGCCATCTACGGGTTGGGCCACTCGGAGGAGATCGTTGGCCGGGCTCTCAAGAGCCATTCCGGTTCCAAGCCGCTGGTCTTCACCAAGTGCTCGATGCGCTGGCATCCAGACCGCTCCATCTACCGCTCGCTCAAGGCCGCCTCGCTGGCCGAGGAGCTGGAGGGCTCGCTCAGGCGGCTCGGCGTTGAGACCATCGACCTCTACCAGATCCACTGGCCTGACCCAGAGGAGGAACTCGAAGAGGCCTGGGAGACGCTGGCCAGGTTCCGCAAGCAGGGCAAGATTCGCTGGATCGGGGTCTCCAACTTCTCCGTCGAACAAATGCTGCGGGTGCAGCAAATTGCCCCCATCACCAGCCTTCAGCCGCCGTACTCGATGCTGCGCCGGGCCATCGAGGAAGAAGTTCTGCTCTTTGCCGAGGACAATGGCATCGGCGTCATCAACTACTCGCCGATGGTCTCCGGCCTCTTGACCGGCGCGATGACCGCCGAGCGCGTGGCCGCTCTTCCGAAAGACGATTGGCGGCGGCGCGGGATCGAGTTCACCCAGCCGCGGCTCAGCCGCAACCTGCGCCTGGTGGAGTTGCTGCGGGAGATCGGCAGCGGCCACGGAGTCGGCCCGGGCGTGGTCGCCGTGGCCTGGACGCTCCATCATCCGGCCATCACCGCTGCCATTGTGGGCGGGCGAAGCGGGCAGCAGGTCGAAGGGCTGGCTCCGGCGCTCGACTTCAGGCTCAGCCAGGACGAGTACACCCGGATCAACGCATTTCTCACTTCCAACCCGGCTTGAAGCCAGTCTCCGGCTCCAGGCAAAAAGAAACCCCGGCCATGGCCGGGGTTTCTGTTCACAGGAGAAGCCGCCTTACATGGCTGCGACAAAATCGGGGACGACGAACGCGGCATGATCCTGCAACAACTGGGTCATGCGCGCAGCCATGCCGGTGTACATTTGAGCGGCGCGGAAGGCATTCACGCGGACGCCTTCGCTGGCCTGCGAGAAACCATACTGGGCCAAGGCCATCACGACCAGGAGGCGTATCTGCATGGCGTCGCTGCGTAGGGTCTCCACCAGCAGCCGGTCCACGCCGTCGCTGTTCCTGGCGGCATAGTCCGCCATTTCCAGCATCACGCGCGCATTCTGGTACATCGCCCACAGGCCCTTGGGACCTTCCAGGCGCTGCCACGCGTCTTCCGGAGTCGTGCTAAGCCCCTCTTTCCAAAGGAAATGTTCGCTCAAATCCCGAGCGCTCCAATCGGGACGCAACCGTGAGAGAAGCGAATCCCAGGTCTGGACGTTGCGGCGCCGCAATGCGATGCGCAACCGGACAAGGTAGAGCGCCACGCCTGCAACCGCAGCAACTTGGAGGAGAGAGACAATCATCGGTAAACCTCGTAACCGGTTGTGGTAACCAAAGAACCGGCCGGGACAACCCGGATGGTCCTTGCCCTACCTATTACTAGTAACACAAAATCGTCGGCATGAGGACTGAAAACCATGCTACTTTCGTCTCATTCTCAATAAAAAGTACCCAATAGTCCATTGCGCTTTAGTAATCAGGCCCTGTCGCGGCCCCCTTTCGGGCGGCGGTATTGCGGGCCGATTGTCTGCTGCGTGCGCCAGATGGTGGCGGCCTCCGCGCGCGGGGAACAGCCCAGCGCTCAGCCAGCGCAGACCCTTGGATCGAAACGGACTGCGGCAATGGTTCTCAGCGCTTCCACCTCTTGGCAGGCGTGGAATCCGCCACCGCAATGCGGGTGGTTCGGGCGGCTCCGGCCACTGCCAGCAGCGCACGCTGCATTTGTGGGCTGAACTCCCGCCGCTCCGCTTCCTTCTGCGCGAAACTGAATACCCAATAGAGCAAAGAGCAGATGCTGCTGGCCACCGCCACTTGCTCCAGGTGGTTATACACCGGGCCCATCTTCTCGTGCGTATGCAGCATCGCCACGACAAGGCTGGCAAGGGAGTAGAAACCGAGTCCCGTCGCCACTTGCAGCTCGCGGTCCCGCCAACCGATCGAGAGCAACTGGCTGCATCCAGCCAGCGCCAGGAACAATAGAACTCTGAGAATCGCGGTCGTCTGCTCCAGGCGCATCAAAAGATGCAACTCCGGGGGCAGATTGCCGAACCCTGGGATGGCTGCGAAGGGCCAGATCGCGGCTCCAAGCACGGCGACCAATCCGCCAACCACCGCCAAGGAACCACGAGGCAGGGATGCCCGCAACGGACGGAGGACGGACCAGGCCAGCTCGACCAGAACACCGAACTCCAAGATCGAATCAACAATTGTCTCGGCCAAATAGGCTGTGAGATAGCTGGCCGGGGCCAAGCGAACAACCGCATATAACCCTGCGTTGCCAAATAAATCCCAGAAGCAGTACAGGCAGAATACCGGCAATATCCGCCAGGCGCGCCTATGGATGAGCAGCCCAACAACTGCTGCTTCAGCCACAATGCCCGCAAGCCAGAGTGCGCTGTCTAAACTCATGCTCTGCAAAGCGTCCGAACCGATCGACGCGATGCATTGAGTGTAGCAGCGGACCGGTCATGATCGCGCTGCTACAGAACAGTTCACGCCGCTTGTGCGGCCACGCCGGGGGGTGGAACCGGCGGAAATGGAGCGATAGGAAGTGCGCTGGCTGCGGCCACGCCGGGGGGCGGGACCGGCGGGAACGGAGCGATAGGAAGTGCTCTGGCGGCGGCCACACCGGGAGGTGGGACCGGCGGGAACGGAGCGATAGGAAGCGCGCTGGCGGCGGTCACGCCGGGGGGTGGGACCGGTGGAAACGGAGCGATAGGAAGCGCGCTGGCGGCGGTCACGCCGGGGGGTGGGACCGGTGGAAACGGAGCGATAGGAAGCGCGCTGGCGGCGGCCACGCTTACGGATATCGGAGGTAACGTGCTGATGGGTGTGGCAAGAGCCTGTCCTGCGGCGAAAGCCGCTAGAACGGCGCCGAAAGCAAATCTGCGAAAATTCAACGAATTGTAACGCATGACGGTTGACTCCTTTGTGTTGAAGAATAGGACACTGCACACCAAAGATAGTCCCAAATGCGTACGCCGTCTACAACGAAAGTAATCATTCGTACGACTTTTGGTGTGCGACAGTTCCGCTCAGCCCAATTCCTGCCAGTTCGGGCATGACTGGAGGCATTCCTGTGGTGCAGCCGCTGAACGCCGGATCGGACCGAGGGCACCCAGCCGGCCGGGATTTGATGGGTCACTGGGTTTGGGAATGTCGGAGGGCATTAGAGCCTGCGGATCTCGGCCTCAACAGCCACTGCGCTCTGTGCCGCCATCGGGCCGCACGGCCTTGCCCAAGCCGAGAATCGGATTTTCTGCCTGTCGCCGGATGGGGCGCTTGACCCCGGAGGCTTTGTGTTGCCAGCGGCGAGAAAAGAAGACGAGGGTGAAGCACAGCAAAGGGCCGGAAAGTCGTGCGCCGCGGCGGTGTTCTTCCCCCCATCGCACTGCCTTGCGCATCTCAATCGTCAACGTCGTTTCGCTGCCAGCCAGAATAATGCAACTTATTGACTCTACAGCACTTGTACTGTTTATTCGCTACAAGTCAGGAGCGCCGGGCACTCGCTCCACGCCGCCGCTGTTGCGACCAGAGGCGAGGCCTTGCACTACGGGTTACTTTGTGCAAAACTTTGGTGCTCTGGGATGAAAAGGGAAACTCCGCTAGAGTGAACTGAGGACCTTATCTTGGTTCGGGGATGCAGCTTATGAGCGCCTTGAAGTCTGGACTTTCGCCGCTGCCTACTCCGCCTGGGCCAGCCAGCTCCCAGCAGGAGGTGCGTTGCGCGGTGCGTTTCCCCCTTGCGCTGCCCGTGGTGCTGTCAACCGGCGAAGCGGAGCTTGCCGCGCTTACGCGCAATGTCTCCGCCAGCGGGGTGCTCTTTGAGCTCGCGAACCCATTGCGGGCAGGGCTCGATATCCGTTTTTCGCTGCAAATGCCAGGTTCAGTGCTGGGTACCTCACGTGATATTCTGGTTCATTGCATGGGACGTGTGGTACGCTGCTCCATAAGCCATACTCAGTATCTGGCTGCCGCCACGATCGACGAGTACAAGTTTGCGGAGCAGTGACGGCACGAGCCAGCTTGGCAGCCCCTACGATGGATTATCTGGACGATTCACCCGATGGCGAGATGGTTGACGCCCCGGTCAAGCCGGGGACGATCCGCATTATTCTTGCCGATTCTCAAGCCATTTACCGCGTAGGCATTCGTAAGGTTTTTGCCCTTGAAGACGATTTGCGCGTTGTTGCCCAGGCGGATTCAATCGAGAATCTGCGCCTGGCCATTGCGCGCTACCCCACCGACATCGTTCTGCTCGAGGGAAGTCTGCTGGCCGGTACGGCAAACGTCATCCCCGAGCTGCTGCGTGTCGCCCCCGAGGTGAAGCTGATCGTGCAGGCCGTCCAGGCGGACGAGAACCACACGGTAGAGCTTTACCGGCGCGGCGTCCGCGGCATCATCTCTCGCCTGATCTCGCCCGACCTGCTGGTGAGGTGTGTGCGCAGAATCGCCGCCGGCGAAACCTGGATCGACAATCAATCGGTCAACTGGGTCATCGAGGCCTACCGCGCCCAGGCCGCCGCGCTGGTCAGTCCGCGCACCCAGCCGCGGCTCTCGCCCAAGGAGATGGCCATCATCACCTGCATCACCCAGGGCAAGCGCAACAAGGAGATTGCCTTCCAGTTGGGCACCACCGAACAGGTAATTAAAAACTATCTGCGCAAGATCTACGACAAGCTGGGAGTCAGCGACCGGCTTGAACTGGCGCTCTATTGTCTGCACAACAAGATCATTCAGACCGATGCGGACGAGGAATTGGTGGCCCAGAAGGTAGTGGGAACCTAGGCGAACCCTCGCCGCTTTCCTGTCGATGCTTCAGCCCCGCTCCTACTCCAGCATCTGCAAATCCAGCGGCTCCTCCAGCAGGCAGTCCATGCCGCGGATGCTGGCCAGCGCCCGTTGCAGCACCGACGACTTACACGGCTCCACGGTGACCACGAAGGGCAGCGCGTGGTGCGGATAGCCGGCCTTCTGCACGATGGCGCGAATGTTGATGCGCTCCTTGGCCAGCGATCCTGTAATCTCCGCTACAATGCCCGGGCGGTCGTCCACCAGGAAGCGGATAAAATGCGGAACCTCGAACTCGCCGCTCACCCGCGCCGGAGCCGCTGGAAGCTCGACCCGCCGCGACCCGTGAGCCAGCGCCAGCAGGTCGCTGACTACGGCCACCGCCGTTGGGTGCCCGCCCGCGCCATGGCCTGAAAAGACCACATCGCCGCCGTAGCGCCCGGTCAGGATTACCATGTTCTCCGTGCCCCGCGACCATGCCAGCGGCGATTGCAAATCCACCAGCATCGGTCCCACCGTGGCCGCCACCTGGTCCAACGCCTGCTCGGCCCGCGCCACCTGACGGATGGTGCATCCGAGATCGCGCGCATAGCTGAAGTCCACGGCCGTAATCGAGGTGATGGGCCGCGGAACTATCTCCTCCGGGTTCACCTCCACACGCAGTGCCAGCCGCATCAGAATGGCCAGCTTGGCGCGCGCGTCGAACCCGCCCACATCTTCGGTCGGGTCGGCCTCGGCATAGCCCTTGGCCTGGGCCTCGGCCAGCACCGGCGCATACTCCGCGCCCGCCTC
>JBEKCX010000093.1:0-8989 GCA_050014655.1 Occallatibacter sp.
CAGGCGGTGGGCCGCGGGATCGCCGTGGCCTTTGTCGCCACCATCTACGGAGTGGGCCTCGCCAATCTCTTCTTTCTGCCCTTCGCCGGCAAGATGCGCATCCGCATCCACGACGGCCAGCAGCGCCGCGAGATGATGCTGGAGGGCGTCGTCTCCATCCTCGAAGGCATGAACCCGCGCATGCTCGAAGTGAAGCTGGCCGGCTTTCTGGACGACGCCACCCGCGAAAAGAAGGAACGCGCGGCATGACCCGCCCCTCTCCCAAGGCCCATGGAGGCAGGGATCGCTGGCTGGTCTCCTATGCCGACTTCATCACCCTTCTGTTCGCCTTCTTCGTTGTTCTCTACGCCTCGTCGCAAACCGACAAGAAGAAGCAGGCCATGGTCTCGGAGTCCATCGAGACCGCCTTTCGCGCCCTGGGCCTCTTTGCCGATGCAACGCGCCACCCCAGGGCCAACAGCAGCGCCGGCCAGGGAACCGAAGCGCCGGCCATGCCCATGAACATCGTCATGGGGGAGGATGTGCTGGCGCCCGCCAAGGTCAAAGCGGATCTGGAAAAAGTCCGCCAGGAACTCGAACAGACGCTCTCCAACCAGGTCGCCCAGCATACCGTCTCCATCCAGATGGGCCGCGACGGGCTGGTCATCAGCCTGCGCGAGGCGGGCTTCTTCGACTCCGGCTCGGCAACGCCCAAGCCCGACTCGCTCGACACCCTCCGCCAGATCGCAACCTCCCTGGGTCGAACCCCCTACGACCTGCGCATCGAGGGACACACCGACAACATCCCCATCCACACCGCCCAATTCGATTCCAACTGGGAGCTTTCGGCGGCCCGCGCCACCCACATTGCCCGCATCTTCCTCGACCTGAAGGCCATGCCTCCGGAGCGAATCTCGGCCGCCGGCTACTCCGAGTTCCACCCCGTAGCCAGCAACGACACGCCGGAGGGCCGCGCCGAAAACCGCCGCGTCGATCTGGTGGTGCTGCCGCGCACCAAAATCGACTTCTCCGCGCCTGGACTGCCCCAGCCAACCGGCGCCTGGCGCAAGATCACCGACGACGACTGAGCGGAGCTAACTCACCCCCAGCACTTTCACGATCACCCGCTTGCGCCGCTGGCCGTCGAATTCGGCATAGAAGACCCGTTGCCAGGTGCCCAGGTCCAGCCGGCCGCCGGTCACCGGCAGCGTGGTCTCGTGGTGCAGCAGAAGCGATTTCAAATGCGCATCCCCATTGTCCTCGCCGGTGCGGTGATGCTTGTAATCGGGCCGGGCCGGCGCCAGTTCCTCAAGCCACTTTTCAATGTCCTCGATCAAGCCGCTTTCCAGGTCGTTCACATAGACCGCCGCGGTGATGTGCATGGGCGACACAAAACACAACCCATCCTTCACGCCGCTGCGGCGCACAACCTCTTCCACCTGATCGGTGATATGCACCATCTCCCGCCGCTTCCGCGTCTGGAACACCAGATACTCCGTGTGACTCTTCATCGCGCCCTCCCGGCATGAACCGAATCCAATGAACCGCTGCTGCCATTATCCTAAAGACAGCCGTGATCGCAACCAATCCTCACACCGCCGGAAGAGGATTCCCTGCCGTGAAGACGCCGCGCCAGCCCAGTCCAACCCAGCGGCTGCGCTCCATGCACGACCGGCTTGTCGAGGCGTACGGTCCCCAGCACTGGTGGCCGGCCGAGACTCGCTTTGAAGTGATCCTGGGCGCCTATCTCACCCAGAACACCGCCTGGAAGGCCGTCGAACGCTCCCTCGCCAACCTGCGCGCGGCGGGAGCGCTCACCCTTGACGGCCTGCGCTCGCTCTCGCTCGACGATCTGCGGGAACTCATTCACCCCTCCGGTTTTCACTCGCGCAAGGCGCCCGCGCTCAAGGCCTTTGTGGCCATGCTGGACGAGGAGTTTGCCGGTTCGCTCGACCGGCTGGCGGCTGCCCCCACGGCCGCGCTCCGCCGCCGCCTGCTGGCTCTGCCCGGCGTGGGGCCCGAGACCGCCGATGCCATTCTGCTCTATGCTCTCAACCATCCGGTTCCGGTGGCCGACGAGTATCTCCGCCGCATCGCACGGCGGCACCGGCTCGTGGCGGCCGCACCCGGCGGCAAAGGCTATGACTCCCTGGCCGATCTGACTCGCCAGGCCTTCGCCTCAGACCCCGCAGCCAGCCGCGCGCGCCTCTTCAACGAGTTTCACGCCCTGACGGTGGCCGTGGGCAAGGCGCACTGCGGCAGAACTGCCCGCTGCGCGGAGTGCCCGCTGGCCGCGGACCTTCAGCTCGCAAACTCCGCGGCGAAGAAACGCGCAGAGACGCGACCGCCTTCCGAGCAGCTTGCGGATGGCGGGCGGAAGCCCGGCCCGAAGCCGGGCAAGACCCCTTCGCTGGATAATCCGGAACAGATCCCATGCGACCGTGGATCGGCAAGACGGCATCGCCTGGAAGGCTAGTGCAGGTTGGGAGCGAAGGGCGGCGGGAGCCCTTGCGGCTCCCGCACCGAGGTGCTCATCTTCTCCTTCACGCTATGCGCCAGCTTCTCAATCTCCGCGAGCTTGTGAATCTGGTCCAAAGTGAGCGCATCCGGATGCGCGGCGCTCACCTCGGCATTCAGTTCGGCGGCCAGCTTGAGCAGCTTGTTGGTGTCCTCAACCAGCGACTTCTGCCGCAGGGCATTGAGCGCGCGCAGCCGCTTTTCGTACTCCACCGGATATTGATCGCCCAAATCGGAAAGCGAATCGTCCCCTTGCTGGCCCATCTGTTGCCCAAGCCCGCCGTGGGGCTGCTGAGGCCCGTTTTGCGTGCCGCCCGGCCAGGCATAAAGCAGCGCCAGCCACAGCAGCAGACGCCCGGGATGAGAAACCCACCAGCCGGGTCTGAAGCTCGAAGTTATGGATTCCGGGTTACGCATGGCGCTTCATCCTCGCAACAGGCTTCTCTCTCCGGAAGCCGGCGCTTCCTTCAGCTTCCTCCCGCGGTCAGCTTCATCTTTTCCTTCACGCCGTGGGCCAGCTTCTCGATCTGGTCGGCCTTGCGAATCACACTCAGCGAGAGTTCGTCCTTGGTGGTCTTGTCCACTTCGGCTTTCAGTTCGGTGGCCAGCTTGAGCAGCTTGGCGCTATCGTCGGCAATCTGCTTCTTGCGCTCCGCGTTGGCCGCCTCGAGGTTCTGCTGCCTGGCCTGCTGTTCACTCGTCCCCGTCTGCTGGACAGCGTCTGGCTGCCGGCTGGGCTGGGGATTGGGCATCTCCGAGCTGGCGGGCGTTCCCGGAGCGGTCTTCTGTCCCGGTCCGGCGGCGACGGCAAGGGCCGCCATTACGGCAAGACAAGCGAGAATGCGCGCCCAGTGACGCCGCCGGGCCTGCCCGGCCGCCGGGGCGAGGCCTGGCGCGCCAGGGTGATCCGGGCTCTGTCTGAACTGCATGGGGAACCTCCTGGGACGGGGATGAAATTCAATCTTCCCTTTGTTTGAATCTCTCCACGGCCGAGGCTGCCTGCTTCTCCTGCCGACAGTCTAGTCTAGAAAGAGGAGTTTTGGTATGCATCCTTTTTTGTTGGCGGCAAGGACGGGTTGGTTTGCCGAAGGCCGGTTCCTCGGTCGCGTGCTCGACGAGTGGATCGTCGATGCCCAGGAGTTCGTTCACAGCAAGCTGCCGCACCTGGTGGTGATTGCAGCTATCGCCTTTGTGCTCAGCCGGTTACTGCGGCTCATCACCTTTCACATGATCCGCGCGGCGGAGCGGCACGCGGCCAATCCCGACCACATCGCGCAGGTGAAAACGCTGGCCGGAGTCATCCGCGCCACTGGGCTGGCCATCATCGGGGTGATCGCCGGTTTGCTGTTCCTGGACAGGCTGGGGGTCAATCTGGCTCCCTTGCTGGCCTCGGCTGGAGTGGCTGGAATCGCCATTGGCCTGGCCGCGCAGAACATCGTAAAAGACATGCTCAACGGCATTCTCATTCTGATCGAGAACCAGTTCAACGTCGGCGACTCGGTGCGCCTGGCCGGACTGGCCGGAACCGTAGAGGCGATGACCCTGCGCAAGACCACCGTTCGCGACGCGGACGGCACCCTCTACGTGATTCCCAACTCCCAGATCACCACTGTGGCCAACCTGAGCGTCGGCTACTCGGTAGCCACCATCAACGTCAGCGTGGACTTCTCCGCAAATCCCGACGTGGTGATGGAACTGCTGAAGGGCATCGCCTTGGAGATCCGCTCGAGCGAGGAGTTCCGCGAGGTTTTTGTCGCCGATCCCCAGATTCTGGGCGTGGATGCCGTCAAGGGTTCCGAAGTCATCTTTCCGGTGGTCTTCAAGACGCTGGCTACCAAGCACTACGCTCCGGTGAGGGAGTTTCGGCGGCGGGTCCGGCTGGCGCTGGAGGAGCAGCACCTGCTTCCCGGCGACCCCAACCGGGTCTTCAACACGTTTTTCAAGAACGGCGCGCCGAGACCGGGCCGGCCGGCGCCGGAAGCTGCGCCGGAGCGCGATCCGACACTGCTCAAGCCGCAGGACGGGAGTCCGTTCACCAGCGAATAGCGCTTTGGCGAGGGTGGGGCGCCCAGGCTTCCTGGCGCTTCTTGCCATTACGAACATTTTGGCGAGCCTCCGTCATGCTCGCCGCCGAGGGGCCTCGGCATAGTGAAGAATCGCTCGATTGCAGCCCGCGGCTTTGGCGGCATAGAGAGCCTGATCGGCCGCTGCCAGCAGGGCTCCGGCGCTTTCGTTTCCGGCGGATGGATCGAAGACGGTTGCGCCCATGCTGCAGGTAATCGCGAACTCGGCCTCGTGCGTGAGAATATGCAGGTTCGAGATCGAAGCATGGAGGCCGACCAATCTCTCCCCCGCGCCCCCGCGTGGAATCTCGGTCAGCACCAGCAGAAACTCCTCTCCGCCGTAGCGGCCCGCGTGGTCGTAGACGCGGATGGCCGCGCCAACCGCGGCGGCGAACCAACGCAGCGCTTCATCGCCGGTCTGGTACCCGTAGGCATCGTTGATGCGCTTGAACTGATCCAGATCCGCCAGCGCCACCAGCAGCGTGCCGTTCTCCCGCCGGGTGCGGTCCATCTCCGCGTTCAGCTCACCCAGGATTCCGGTGCGATTCAGCATCCCGGTCAAAACGTCGTGAGCCAACTGGATACGCAACTGCTCGCGGCTGACTTCCAGCTCGCGGGTGCGCTCGTTCACCAGATGTTCCAGTTCCCCGATCCTTTCGCGCAGATGGCGCGCGCGCAGCAGAGCGGCAACCAGCAGCAGGATGAGAAAGCTGAGGAGACAAAGCTCGGAAAGTTGAAGGACGCCGCTATGCGCCGCAAGCCAGGGAGGACCGCTCCGTCCCGCCGTCGCCGCATTCGCCGCCAGACTTCCGATTGCTTCTGCATGACGGTGAGCGCGCAGGGCAGACTGCTGCGCTTGAAGGCCAACTGAAAAAGCCAGCCAACACACTACTCCGCGAAGGATTGCAACCCATCGTTTCAAAGCCGGACCCTTGCGCGGGAAATCCACACCGCACAGCGTTCATCGGCAATTTGGCCGGGCACTAGACCCTTTCTCGCCAATCCGATCCGGCCATCGTTCCACGGAGGCATTCCTGCCCCGACTGCATTCTCCGATGTGGACCCGCCCTCAGCCGGGCTAGACTGGCAGTTCCAGTGCCTCCAGCAGGGCCTCCGCACTGGCGACAGGAGGCAGGCAGGCGCGTCCGCGGCAGACGATGGTCCAAGCCGCGGCTCCATCCGGCGCCGGAACCTGGAGCAGCGTGTCGGCCAGCCCCTCGGGAATGCCTCCCGGCACGAGCCGGCGCGGATCGATGCGCATCACGGTCTTGTTCACGGCGAAGCGGGCCACCACTGTGGCCTCCATGCGCGCGGCCTCCGGACCTGAGCCCACCACGACCACCTGCACCGGGTCGAGCAGAAGCCGCTCCAGCGCCAACCCGTAGCTGCCGGCGTAAAGACCGAAGTGCTCTACGATTCCGGCAAAGGAGGCCAGCGTGTCTTCGGCGATCTCGCGATACTCCCCGCGCCCGCTCAGCGCCTCAAGGCGCAGCAGGGCCGAGGCGGCGGTGGGATTGCCGGCCGGGGTGGGCGAGTCCTGCAGCGGCTTGCGGCGCGCGCCCAGAGCGCCCAGCGGCGCTGCCCCCTCCTGGGGCGCGGCGGCATCGTAGAACGCTCCCGCCGTCCGGTCGTAGAAGCGGGCGATCATGGCGTCGGCCAACTTCACCGCGGCATGGTAGTAGTTCATCTCGCCGCCGGCGAACCACGCATCGATGCAGGCGTGAACGGTGAAGGCATAATCGTCGAGCGTGCCGGGAACCTTGCCGGCGGGCATTGCGTCCCCCGTCGGCCGAACGTCCCCGTAGGCGATCACGTGGTTGAGCGTCTGGTTGCCGTCCCAGGCCTCGGCGAGGAGCCGGTCGAGCGTGAGCAGCGCAAACTCCCGCGCCGAGTCCAGGCGCAGCACCCGCGCCGCCTCCATGTAAGCGGTCACGGCCATCGCGTTCCAGCCGGTATAGAGCGTGCGGTCGATGAACGGCGTGGGCCGCAGAGCGCGGGCCGCAAGCAGCTTGCGCCGGGCTGAATCCCTGAGCGAGCGCAGTTCGTCCACGCTGCGGCCGGACTGGACCGCTAGCTCCTCCAGCGTCTGCTTCACATGCAAAACGTTCTTCGCCGGATTGTGGTGCATGTCGCCCAGCTCGCCTATATCCCAGTAGCCGGCGGCGAACTCCACCTCCGCCGGTTCAAGCGCGGCGCGGGCTTCGTCCAGCGTCCAGGTAAAGTAATCGCCGTCGTCGTCGAGGTCGATATCGGCGTCCTGCGAGGCATAGAAGCCGCCGCGCTCGCGATCCGTCATCGTGGCGTCCAGCCAGGCGACGATCTCGCGCGCGGTTTGCAAGAAGTCTTCGCGGACGAAGCTCTGGTAGCCGTGCACGTAATTGCGCAGCAGTTCGGTATTGTCGTAGAGCATCTTCTCGAAGTGCGGAACCACCCAGCGCTCGTCCACGCTGTAGCGGTGGAAGCCACCCGCCAACTGGTCGTAGACGCCGCCGCGCGCCATCTTCTCCAGCGTGGTGGTGAAGGCGTTCCGAGCCTGCTCGTTGCCTCGGCTCATGCCCACTTCCAGCAGCAGGTCGAGCGCTGAAGGGTGGGGAAACTTGGGCTGCGAGCCGAAGCCGCCGTTGCGCGGGTCGAACAGCTTGAGAGCCGAGGCGGCAATCTTGTCCACCAGGGCCAGCGTCAGCTCCCCGCCGCCGCCGGAGAAGCTTTCGTTGTGCTCGATGGCGGCCATCACGCTCGCTGCCGTCTCCAGCGCCTCCCCGCGCCGCTCCCGCCACACTAGCGCCAGCGCCTGCAGAACCCGCGCAAAGCCCGGCCGCCCGTAGCGGTCGTCGGGGGGAATGTACGTGCCGCCGAAGTAGGGCCGGCCGTCGGGAGTAAGAAAGGCCGTCAGCGGCCAGCCGCCCTGCCCGGTGATGGCCGAAACCGCCGCCTGGTAGCGCGCGTCCACGTCGGGCCGCTCGTCGCGATCCACCTTCACGGCCACAAAATGCTGGTTGATGAGCGCGGCAATCTGGGGGTTCTCGTAGGACTCGCGGTCCATGACGTGGCACCAGTGGCACCACACCGCGCCAATGTCCAACAGGATGGGCTTGTCTTCAGCCTGGGCGCGGGCAAAGGCCGCCTCGCCCCAGGGGTTCCAGTGGACCGGCTGATGGCGCGCCGAGCGCAGGTAGGAGGAGGCTGCATCTTCGAGGAGATTGGCGGCAGGGGGCGTTGGGGAAGCGTCCTTGTGCATGGGCTGAGAATAAATGGCCTCACCCTGAGCCGGCCAGCGCGCCGGAACAGAGCCAGCGCGACCTGGTCAGGCTAGAGCCCGTACCTTTCATTCCTTGACCTGCAATTCAGGCGTCCCTTTCCGCTTCGCCTTGCGGTAATCCTGGAACGCCGCCGCTGCAAAAGCCACAACGCAAAGCCCGATGAAAACAAGAAAGAATCCCTCGAGACAATTAACCAAAATCGAGGCAGTCGGCTTCATCGGCTCCCAGACTGCTAGACCGAAACACAGGTAAAACATCGCATTGCCGGCCGAATAATAGCGCGCGGAGCGAAAGACCAATCCCGACAGAATCGCCCCGAGCAAAAACAGCAGCGATATATCATCCGTCTCCGACAAATGGATAACATGTGTCATTCGCAGGACGCCAAAAACACAGATTCCTACTACAGTCAAAAGTACCTTCAACTCCAGATCGAGCGACGGAATTTTCATGGTTTTCCGAATCCTTTCTGTGCGAGTTCTGGCTGCCGATAAAAACAACTGCGAAAGCGACCGCAGGTTCTTCGACTCCCCTTCACTGCGCTCAGGGTCGCTCAGAATGACAGCATTGTGTCGATCTGAGGACGAATCGATATTACGCTATCAGCCGCATTACCCTATCAGCCGCGCCCAGGCCATGCGCGCCAAACCCACGGCCAGAATGCCGAGCTTCTCCGCCATCGGCACACTCACCCGGCGCGAGAACACATCGTAGTCCGCGCGCTCGATCTGCTTGAGTAACCCATGATAGATCGCGACGAGCACCCGCAGCGCCGGCCGGCTCTCGCGGTCGATCAGCGGCATCAGCGCCTGCGCGGAATCATAGAACTTCTCCGCGCGCGCTGCGATCTCCGCCAAGAGCGCCCGCTCGCTGGCCGTGGGCGGCGCGCCCGTGGCCCGGTGCAGCAGAGAATTCAGCGAAACGCCGTGGGCCGCCAGATCCTCCAGCGGCAGATAGACGCGGTTGCGGGCCGCATCCTCGGCCACGTCGCGCAAGATATTCGTCAGTTGGAAGGCGATGCCCGTCTCCTCGGCCAGCTTCTCGGCGCGGCTGTCCTTGTAGCCGAAGATGCGGATGCAGACCAGGCCCACCACCGAAGCCACCAGGTAGCAGTAGCGGTAGAGATCGGCAAAGGTGGTGTAGGTATCCGGCGCATCGCTTGCTTCAGGC
>JBEKCX010000094.1:0-8983 GCA_050014655.1 Occallatibacter sp.
AACTTCTCCACCGGGGCCGACTGCGCCTCGACCCTCGCCTGCATGGAGGCGCTTGGAGCGAAGGTCAACCGAATCAAGGAGGGCGAGGTCGAAATCACCGGCGTTTCCGGGCGCGTGATTCCCAGCAGCCAACCGCTGGACTGCGGCAACTCCGGCTCGACGATGCGCATGATCTCCGGCCTGCTGGCGCCGCAGCAGGGCAGCTTTACCCTCGTCGGAGACGCCTCGCTCTCGCGGCGGCCGATGGAGCGCATCCGCAAGCCGCTGGAAGCGATGGGCGCAAGGCTCACCCTCACCGAGGGCCACGCGCCGCTGACCATCTACGGCGCAGCGCTGCACGCCATCGACTACACCACGCCGGTTCCCAGCGCGCAGGTAAAGACCTGCATCCTGCTGGCTGGGCTCCAGACCCCAGGGAACACCAAAGTGCGAGAAGCACTGCGCACCCGCGACCACAGTGAGCTGGCGCTGCGCGCCTTCGGAGCGACCCTCAGCCGCACGCTGGACTCGGTGACGATTGCTGGGCCGCAGACGCTCCACGCGATCGAAGCCACGGTCCCCGGCGATATCTCCTCCGCGGCGTTCTTCCTATGCGCCGCAGCGCTCTTTCCCGGCTCCAGCCTGGTGCTGGATTCGCTGGGACTGAATCCCACGCGCGCCACGCTGCTCGATGTGCTCACCGCATTGGGGGCGCGCATCGGCGTTCTCAATCTTGAGGAGAAGAACTCCGAACTGGTGGGCACGGTGCAGGTCTCCGCCCCGCCCGAGGGGCTTGGATCGGCTGAGGTCAGCGGCGCGCTGGCCGCCCAACTCATCGACGAGCTGCCGGTGCTGGCGGCCATCGCCCCTTACACCAGCGGCGGCATCCGCATCCGCGACGCCGGGGAACTGCGCGTGAAGGAGTCCGACCGCATCGCACTGGTGGCGAAGAACCTGCGCGCGATGGGCGCTGAAGTGGCCGAATTCGAAGACGGCCTCGACGTTCCCGGCGGTCAGACGCTGCATGGGGCGGTTATCGATTCGGGCGGCGACCACCGCATCGCCATGGCCTTCAGCGTGGCGGCGTTGCGGGCCGAAGGGGAGACGCTGATTCAGGGCGCGGAATCGGCAGCGATCAGCTTTCCGGAGTTCTTCAATTGGCTGGATTTGGTTGCGGAGAGATAGGCAAGCTCCGGTCTTCCGGGAGCAAGTTTCAAGAGTAGCTTGAAAGATGCCGGTTGCAGCCCCTCAGGGGCTAAAGCCCGCACTCATTTTGCAGCCGTTTCCGGCACGGCTGAAGAGGCTGCGGAAGAAGGCCTGCATTTGGCCGAAATACGCGAGAAGTCTATCACAGGGGCTGAAGCCCACATTGATTCCATTGCACTTGCGGCACGACTGAAGTCGTGCCCTGACACAAGGCCGGGTCTTTTCCGCAGCCTGTGAAGCCGTGCCTTGACACATGGCTGGCTATTTGAAACACGCTCTACAATGACAAGGCCCGTCCGGCTTTCTGAGTAGCCGGACGGGCCTTGCATATCGGTTTGACGCAGCCGAACTACTTCACGACCGGCGGAGTTGTCGAAGGCACATTGTCCAGCTTGGCAGGCTCCAGCCCTGGCACCAAGGGCGTGGTCTTCACATCTCCCGTCGCCGCCTCGTTCAGGTTGATGCCGTAGTGCTTCAGGGTCGAAGCCAGTATTTGATACAGGCCCGCCCGATCCTTGGCATAGGCTGCCTGGGCCGCGATCAGAGTGTTTTCCGCCGTGGCCAGGCTGCGCTGCTGGGCCAGAACAAGGGCCGTGGTGGAAGCGCCGAGCCGCAGTTTCTTCTGCTCGTCATCCAGACTCTGCCGGCTATAGTCCCGGGCCGCGAGCGAGGCCTGAACCTGCGCCCGATCATTGGTCAGGGCGAACTGCTGATTCACCACCTGCATGCGAATCTGCGTGTAGAGCTGCTCCAGCCGAAGCTCCGCCTGGCGGTATTCCATGAGCGACCGCGCCTGCACCGACTGGTTGAACCGGTTGCGAATGGGAATGCTCAGGTTGAAGCCGATGCCCTTGTCCGGGGCCGTGTTGTTGAAAGCATTCTGAGCAGCGGTCCCATAGCCGGTGGAGACTCCCGAGTTGCAAATCGATCCATAAAACTCCGCGCTGCAGTTGGGGTTGATGGAGCCGGCGATTCCCTGTCCGACGAGATAACCGTAGACATCGAACTGCGGCAGAAGCGCATTGCGCGCGCCCTTGAGCGTGATTTCGTCGTTGCGCAGCGTCAGCACCGCCTGTTCGAGTTCCGGCCGCTGCTGAAACGCCTCCTGAACCAATTCCTCGACCGGCTGCTTCTCCTCGGGAATCTCCTCCAGGCTGACGCGATCGGTGGGAATCACAGCCGCGGCCACCAGCGCCGGATCGTTGAGGTTGCGGGCGATGGCCTGCTTGATGATCTGCTGCTGGTAGTTGAGGGCAAGCTGGGAGCTGATGAGGGATTGCTTGTCGAGGGCCACGGACTGGTCGGCGTTGAGCACGTCGAGGGGCGCCATGGTGCCGATCTCCAACTGCTTGCGGTTGTCGCTCGCGACTTTGGTGCTCTGCTCGAGCGCGCGCTGCTTAGCCTGCACGTCCTCATAGGCCTGCACCAGGCCCCAGTAGATCGATTCCACCTGGTTGACGGTGTACATGATCTGCTGGCGGAAGGAGGAATCGGTGATGCGGCGGTCGTTGAGCGCCTGGTACATGAAGCGCTTGTTGACCCAAATGCCAGCCCCGTAGAGCAGGTGCTGGGTCACGGTGGCTTTGAAGTTCGAGCTCAACTGCGGGCTGTAGAGCGTGACACCGTTGGAGGTGGTGGCGTAAGTGTTGTTGAAGCCGAACTGGAACTGCGTGCCGGTTACGAAGCCCTGATTGTAGGCAAAGTTGTAGATGTTGGTTGAGCTGGTGCCGCCGGAGAAGAAGCTCGTTGAGGGTGAATGGTCGCGGTCGAACTGGATGGCCGCCGTCACGGATGGATCGAGGCTCTCGGGCGCAGGGCCGGCGCCTCCCGTGGTCAGCGACAATCCGGCAGTGCCGGAACCCGCGCCGCCCGAGCCAACCGTCGTTCCTCCCGGTCCGCCGCCCGCGGTAAGCGTGGACGACGAACCGCCCAGGGTATTGGCGACCAGGCCGGCCGGCGCACCGAGAGGCGCGGCTCCGGTGCGCGTGCGCAGAATATCGGTATCCGCAATATCCAGGTTGTAGCGGGCGATGGCGATATCGTAGTTGTTCTCCAACGCCAGCGCCAAGGCGTCGGAGAGGCTGAGGTAGATCTTGCCGTCCTTGACCATGTCGGCCAGCCGCACCGAATTCGCAAAGCTGGCTTTGGGAATGGTCGTGGGCCGGTAGATGTTGATCGGGTCGCCAAGAAGGCGGCCGGCGGGCTTGGAAAAATCCCGCGCCGAGGTGCGCAGGTCCAGGGGCTGGGTGGACACGGGCGCCGGCGCCGCAGGCAGCGCGGAGGCCTCCTTCTCTGGAGCCGTAGCCCCGGCGCCAGCCTGCTGGGCAAATCCTGAAGGCGATCCCGCCGCCAGTGTCAGCAGCACCGCCGCTACTGCGCGCAACCGACTCCCTGCCTGCCCGCGCCCTGCCTTTGCGCGGATCTCTCGCGCGGTCTTATCCTGCTGCTCGAAGACACTTCTACCGTTCAAATCCATGATTCCTCTCCACGAACTGCTGAGGCATGTGGGGTGCCATTCTTCAAGACGACCGGAGAGCCTCTCCGGACGCAAATTTATGTGCGCCTGGGCGATTCTCGCTTCCAGGCCGGCCCGCAGGCTCCCTTTGCACTACGCAGGCCGCGCCCAGTTCGTTCCAGTTCAGCCAGTACCATGAATCCCCTGCTTGCCTATTTCCAGCGGCCTCACCATCTGCTGCTGCGGAAACCTGAGTATATCTCACTCCCACTCTCCACTCCCGCGCGGGCGCCGCTGTCAGGTAACCTGTTGACTGGACCGATAGCTGTGATGGAGTTCCCTCAATCCGAGTCGCGCCAGCAAACCTGGAAGCTCACGCTGGCCTACGACGGCACGGATTTCCGAGGCTGGCAAGTGCAGCCCGGTGAAGCCACGATCCAGGGCGAGCTGCAATCGGCTCTGGGCCGGATCACCGGCGAATCGCCGCTGCCCCAGGGCTCGGGCCGCACCGATGCAGGAGTACATGCGCTGGGTCAGGTGGCCAGCTTTGCGTTGCAGGCGTCCATTCCGCCGGGAAACCTGCTGCGCGCGCTCAACCGGACCTTGCCCCCGTCGATTCGCGTTCTGGAGGCGAAGATGGCGCCGAGCGCGTTCCATGCGCGGCATTCGGCGGTGGCCAAGACCTACGAGTACCGGGTCTTCCGCGAAGCGCTCTGCCCGCCGTTTCTGGCCCGCTACGTCCATGCCTGCCCTTGGCCGATGGACGTTGAGGGCCTGCAAAGGTCAGCCCGGCTCTTTGAGGGCGAACACGACTTCAGCAGCTTTGCGGCTACCGATCCCGAGCCGGCCGGCAGGGGCGTCGATGCAGAGGTGGCGCCGGATTTGAGGCCGCTTCCGAGACCGGGGTTTCAGATTGAACCTCCCAAGCCATCAACGGTCAGAAGAGTCTTCTCCTCGTCGTGGGAAGAGCGCGAATGCGAGGCCGGCCGTCTGCTGGTCTATCGCGTGCGGGGCAACGGCTTCCTGCACCACATGGTCCGCAACCTGGTGGGAACCATGCTCGACGTGGGCCGCGGACGGCTGCAAGTGGAAGAGATCCCGCGAATCCTCGCCGCCCACGCCCGCTCCGCCGCTGGACCCACGGCGCCGGCGCGGGGGCTGTTTCTGCATTCGGTGGAGTATGGCGGGACGGATTCCATCAATAAGCCCTAATGAAGACTTGATTCCGTCCTGAATAAAGACTATATTTAGATCGATAAAGAGATTCTCCCGGAGGGATTCATGCGCTATTCCACCCAGATCAAGCCCATCAGCTACGTCAAGGCCCACACCGCCGAACTCCTCGACCGCATCACCGAGGAGCGGGAGCCGATCATCATCACGCAGAACGGCGAGGCGCGGGCGGTGCTGATGGACGTGTACTCTTATGAAGAGTCGCAGGAGACCATGGCGCTTCTTCAGATTCTGGCTATTGGCGAGAAAGAGATCGAGGCAGGCGAGACCTATCCGATTGAAGAGGTCATCGCCGAGATTCGCAGCGGCCGGTCTGCCAGAAATCGGCGAAGCCGAAACGGGCAAAGACCAATTCCTACTGCCGTTGAGCCTTCAGAAGCCCCATGATCTATCCAGTCCGTATCACCAGCGCGGCATGGCGTGATCTTGAAGAGATTCACACCTGGATATCCGAACATGACTCTCCGGAGAAGGCCGATTATGTGCTCGACCGCCTGAGCGAGGCTGCTGAGAGCATTTCGGCATTGCCCAATCGCGGCTCGCGACCCAAGGAACTACCCACGGGGATGGAAGCGGATTATCGCCAGGTCTTTTTCAAACCCTACCGCTTGATCTACGAAGTTACCCGGAATGAAGTCGTGATCCACCTTATCGCCGACGGGCGCAGAAATCTGCAGTCGCTGCTTCTTCGGCGGCTCACGGGCAGTTGACCCTGTCTCCGGTTCTGCTCGGCAGGATCTTCGCTCAGCTCCCGCACATGTCGCTCCTGCTACCCTGAAACCATCCGTATGTTCCCCATTGCCCACAGCTCGGCGTTCTCGCGCGTGACGGCGCTGGCGGCGCAGCGGACGGTTCACGCCGCTTTCGCGTGGCTGCATGGGAATCCCGGCAAGATCATGGACTGGCAGGCGCGCCTGGTGGGGATTCCCGCGCCGTCCTTCGGCGAGGCTGCCCGCTCGGAGTGGCTGGCGGCCCGTTTTGCCGAGGCCGGTCTCAGCCAGGTTCACATCGACGCTGCCGGGAACGTCCTCGGGTTCCTGCCGGCGGCCAAGCTGCCGCCCGAAAGCACCGGGCCGGTGGTTGTGCTCTCCGCGCACCTGGATACGGTTTTTCCTGCCGGAACGCCTTTGAACCCGGTGGTGGACGGTGAGCGCCTGCAAGCTCCGGGCGCCTGCGACAACGGCGCGGGAGTGGTGGGGATGCTGGCCATCGCCCACGCGCTGATTGAGGCCGGAGCCGAACTGCCCGCGCAGCTCGTCTTTTTGGGCAATGTGGGCGAAGAGGGCGAAGGCGACCTGCGCGGCGTGCGCCACTTCTACAGCCAAAGCGCTCTGGCCAGCCGCATTGCCGCCCATATTGTCCTGGATGGTCCCGGCACGGACTCGGCCGTCACCCAGGCCCTGGGCAGCCGGCGCTTCCGGGTCGCCATTACCGGACCCGGCGGCCACAGCTTCACCGACGCCGGCACGCCCAACCCCATCGCCGCGCTGGCCTCGGCGCTGGTCACGCTGGCCGAGACTCCGTTGCCGGAAGAGCCGCGGACCACCCTCAACCTGGGCACGATCCAGGGCGGGACCAGCGTGAACTCGATCCCGGAAAGCGCCGTGGCCGCGATCGACTTCCGCTCCACCAGCCCCGACGAGCTGCTGCGGCTTGAGGTTGCGCTGCATCGCGCCGTCGAAGACGCCGTCGAGCACTGGAATGGCCTGGCAAAGGCTGGCGCGGCGCCCATCCGGGGAGTCCTGTCGTTCACCATCAAGAGAATCGGCGACCGCCCCGCCGCCTGCCTGCCGGGGGACTCCCCGCTGATGGAGACTCTGGGCGCCGTGGACCGCCATCTGGGCCTGAAAACCGATATTCGGCTGGGCTCGACGGATGCCAATATCCCGCTCTCGCTGGGCATTCCGGCCTTGTCAATGGGAGCGGGCGGCGAGGGCGGCGGCGCGCACACCCTGGGCGAGTGGTACTCAGCGCGGGATCGCGAAGCGGGCCTCAGGCGAGTGGCGCTGCTGACTCTGGCCATGGTCGAGTGGGCCGCGGAACAGTAGAACGAACAGTGGTCGGTGGTCAGTTGATTGGGTGGAGCGATTGGCCGCCGGTGCGACTCTTTGCGGGCCTCTACGTCTATAGCGATAGATCGGCTCGTCTCTTCGCCGGTCCGTTCTACCGCGCAGTTTGCGGGCAGCTCCCGAGGACCAGCGCGGAAGTCTCCCAGCCAGACGGGTTTGCCCGCCACTGGCTATACTGAGAGTTGGTACAATCCACAATCCAGCCGCGTGGCTGGTCACCTTACGAGGTCATCGAACCCATGAAATCGCTCTTTGAACGGCTGCGCTCGCGCCGTCTCGCTTCAACATTTGTCCTGCTTGCCACCCTCTCGGCCGCCATTGTGGCCGGTTCCTTCGCCGCTCACGGGGTCCGCGGGCAGGAGAAGCAGATCGACAGCGCCGACGCCACTCCCCTGAAGGTTGTCAATTCCACCGTTCCGCCCAACGAGTTTGTCAAGATCGCCCGGCAGGTGGGACCGGCGGTGGTGAACATCAATACCCAGATCCTGCCCAAGCAATCGGAGAACCGGGGCCGTCGCAATCCCCATGGTCGCGTCCAGCCGGTTCCGCAGAATCCCGACGACGAGGACAACGACCAGCAGCAGGGGCAGGGAAACTTCCAGGATTTCTTCAACCGCTTCTTCGGCGGCCAGATGCCCGACATGGGCGGCGACGACGGCCAGGTGCGCCAGTCGCTGGGATCGGGCTTCATCGTCGATCCCAAGGGCTACATCATCACCAACTATCACGTGATCGAGAAGGCCGACAAGATCTACGTCAAGCTCGCCTCGGACCCCGACAACCAGGATGAAGGCCGTCCGGCGCGGGTTATCGGCACCGATAAAGCCACCGACCTGGCGGTGATCAAGATCGACACCAGCGCGCCACTGCCTACCGTCACGCTGGGCAACTCCGACAACACCCAGGTGGGCGATTCGGTGGAGGCCATCGGCAGCCCCTTCGCATTCTCGCAGACCGTCACGGCGGGCATCATCTCCGCCAAGAACCGCACCATCGACCACGGTCCGTCCGGTCAGTTCCAGCACTTCATCCAGACCGACGCGGCCATCAACCCCGGCAACTCCGGCGGGCCTCTGCTGAATATGAATGGCGAGGTGATTGGCGTGAACACGGCCATCGTTACCGAGTCGGGCGGCTACCAGGGACTGGGCTTCGCTTTGCCATCGAACACGGTCGTCGAGGTCTACAACGACCTGATCAGCCCCAGCCACAAGGTTACGCGCGGCGCCATCGGCATTGAGTTCAGCTCCAGCCTCTCGGGCGCGGTCAATCGCGAGTACGGCTTCAAAAACGGTGTTCTGGTGTCGAGGGTCGAGCCCGATGGCCCCGCGGACAAGGCCGGGATCAAGGTACGCGACATCATCACCAGCATCGATGGCCGGGCCATCAAGGACGGCGACGACCTGGTGAATGAGATCGCCAGCCGCAGGCCCGGATCGACCATCCGCCTGGGCTACCTGAGGGACGGCAAGCAAGGCGACACTACGGTGACCATTGGCGACCGCGACAAGGTTCTTGCGGAGGGGGGCGGCATGCAATCCGAGACCAGTTCCGGAGAGAAGGGCGACGCCGGCGAAACCAAGCTGGGCATCGTGGTTCGCGATGCGCCTCCAGCCACCGCCGACAAGCTCCACTCGAAGGGCGTGGTTGTGCAGTCGGTTCGCGCCGGCTCGTTCGCCGACCTGCAGGGGCTTGAGCCCGGCCTGGTCATTGTGCGCATCAACAAGCAGCCCACGGCCACGAAGGACCAGTTCGACGCCATCGTGAGCAAGCTGAAAAGCGGCGACGACGTGGTCTTCGAGGTCCTTGATCCGCACCACCCGGACGATGGACTCCACTACCTGGGCGGCACGCTCGAGTAGCGTTCGCGAGACGCCGGCCGGGGAGTTTCCCACGGCCGGCGCTGCTTCCCGCAAGCGGATAGATTCTGGATTCCCTTTTGGTTTTTTCTTGTGTCAGTCCGGCGCATTCCGTTAAACTGCAACGTAAATCGTCCGGCATTTCCCTTTGTTGAGGTAGAAGCGGCGTGTTCTTATTCCGG
>JBEKCX010000095.1:0-8980 GCA_050014655.1 Occallatibacter sp.
TACTGGGTTTCAAAACGCGCTTCGCAAAGCATGCAGAACTACTTCCTGGGCGGGAATGCCATGCCCTGGTACATGCTGGGCATCTCCAACGCGTCGGGAATGTTCGACATCAGCGGCACCATGCTGCTGGTCTCCTGGATGTTCGTCTACGGTTTGAAGAGCGTGTGGATACCCTGGCTGTGGCCCACCTTCAACCAGGTCTTCCTGATGGTCTACCTTTCCGCATGGCTGCGCCGCTCCAAGGTGATGACCGGCGCGGAGTGGATCAAGACCCGCTTCGGCACCGGGCCGGGCGCGCAGCTATCGCACGTGATCGTGGTGGTTTATGCCTTTGTCAGCATCATTGGATTCTTCACCTATGCGTTCAAGGGCATCGGCAAGTTTGCCCAAACCTACCTGCCCTGGCATCTGTCGGCCAATGAGTACGCGCTGATCCTGATTGCCATCACGGCCATCTACGTGATCAAGGGTGGCATGATCAGCGTCGTGATTACAGAGGTTGTGCAGTTCTTCATCCTGTCCATCGCCTCCTTTGCGGTGGGCATTATCGCCATGAGCAAAGTGGCGCCGGATATGCTGCGCCGGGTGGTGCCCGCCGGCTGGGACAATATCTTCTTCGGCTGGCATCTCGGCCTGGACTGGTCCACGCTGCTGCCCGCGGCTACCGCCAAGATTGCCGACGACCGGTACGAGCTCTTCGGCTTCTTCGTGATGATGCTGCTCTTCAAGGGCATTCCCATCTCGGCCGCGGGACCCGCGCCGAACTACGACATGCAGCGCGTTCTGTCGGCGAAGAACCCGCGCGAAGCCTCGATTATGAGCGCCTGGGTCAATGTCGTGCTCACTCCTCCGCGCTACTTTCTGGTCATCGGACTCACGGTGCTGGCAGCGGCCTTCTTTGGTCCGGACCTGCGCGCCATGGGAAGCCATTTGGACTTCGAACTTGTTCTGCCGCAGGCGCTGGGGCGTTTTGTCCCGATGGGCCTGCTGGGCTTTCTCATCGCCGGTCTGCTGGCGGCCTTCATGTCGAACTTTGCGGCCACCGTGAACGCCGCTCCGCCCTACTTCGTCAACGACATTTACAAGCGTTACATCAATCCCAACGCTTCGCCCAAAACCTATGTGCGCTTGAGCTATCTGGCCTCCTTTACGGTGATCGTGATTGGCGTGATCTTCGGCTGGAGCGTCACCTCCGTCAACGAGGTCGTGGTGTGGATTGTCTCAGGCCTGTGGGGCGGCTATACCGCCTCGAACGTCCTCAAGTGGTACTGGTGGCGCTTCAACGGCTACGGGTATTTCTGGGGCATGGTCACGGGAATTGCCTCCGCGCTGGCGATGCCGAGAATCGCTCCCCTCCTTCCATTCGTGCAGCACTTGATGGCAAAGTTCACCATAAACATGGAGGTGGTGATCATCTTCCCGCTGGTGGTGGGGATTTCGCTCATCGGCTGCCTGCTGGGCACGCTGCTCACCAAGCCGGAATCGGACGAGGTGCTCATGGACTTCTACCGCCGGGTGCGGCCGTGGGGCTTCTGGGGGCCGGTGCTCAGGAAGGTGCTGGCGGAGGATCCCGGCTTTCAGCGCAACCAGGATTTCTTCCGCGATATGTTCAATATCGCCATCGGGATCGTGTGGCAGGTTTCCCTGGTGGCGCTGCCCTTGTACATCGTGATTAAGGAGTTCGACCGCGCCGCCATCGCCTTGGGCGCGATTCTGGCTACGTCGCTGATTCTCAAGTTCACCTGGTATGACCATTTGGCCGTGCGCGAGGTCGAGACCGACAAAGCCGCCGCCGTGACCCAGTAACCGCAACCGGCCGGCTGCATTTTTGCAAGGAACCGTATCCGCCTTTTGTTTGCACACCGGGGCAGATAGAAGCCCCTTCACGACCCCAGAAAGGCCACGTCGCTTGGATCGCCGCTCGGGAACGCCGGATACTCAGGTTATGACAGCCGCTCAGCAGACAGGGGTAACTGTCGAGCGCCTCTCCTATCACGGCTGGCCCGATTGCTATCTCGTCTCCAACGGCAGGGTGGAAGCCGCGATCGTTCCCGCCATCGGCCGCGTGATGCAACTGCGGCTCAAGGGCGAGGCGGAGGGCGCATTCTGGGAGAACAGGGCGCTGGACGGTCAACTGCACGACGCGGGCTCGAACGACTGGATCAACTTTGGCGGAGACAAGTGCTGGCCCGCTCCGCAGACGGTCTGGAACGGCCAGCAAGGCCGCGACTGGCCGCCTCCGGCCGCCTTTGACGCGCGACCCGCCGAGGCGGTCGCCAGTGGGCGCGGCGTGGTGGTGACCTCGCCCATCGATCCAGGCTTCGGTATCCAGGTTGTGCGCCATGTGGAACTGGACCCCGCGCGGCCCGTCATGCGCATCTCAACCGAGTATCGCAAGCTCGTCGGCGGCGCTGTCAGGGTGGGCATATGGACCGTTACCCAGTTGCAGGAGCCAGAGCATGTTTGCATCCTCCTCGCGGCAAAATCGAAGTTTGCGGCGGGCTATCTGCGCCTGCTGGCGGCCGAACCGGCGGACTTGAAGATCGATGGGCGCCTGCTCTCCTTTGCACGCCATGCGCGCCAGCGCGTGAAGGTCGGCACGGACGGAAACAGTCTGGCTTGGGTGGGACGGAACTGCGTGGTCCGGATCGACGCGGAGGCTGGGCCGGGAGAGTATCCCGACGGCGGCTGCGTCACCGAGGTCTATACCAACCCGGATCCTCTGAAATATGTAGAACTGGAAACCATGGGGCCCTTGACGACGATGAACGCCGGCGACCGGATCGAGCAGACCACGCTGTATACGGTGATGGCCCGGTCGACGCCAGACTCTGCAGCCGAAGCGCGCAGGGCGCTGAGCTGACGGCAGGAGTTGCGTGGCTGAGACGTTCTGCCTCGCGCGCACTGTGAAGGGCAGAGGAATTCGGTTGCACTTCCGGATTTATCTCGCAGATTCAACTAGCTTTATTGATTCATTTGCCATCGCCTTCCTCTTTCTTCTTGAGAACCAGAAGCGGGCTTCCGAACTGGTTGCGAACGAGGCGCAAAAAAAAGGAAAAATAGGGACTTGACAAAGAACGGCTCGTGGGCGTGTAATGTGGCCGACTCTGAAATATGAGTTTTTTGCGATTTTGCTAAAACGTTTGACTTATACAGCTGAAACGTTTGAGCATGAAAATCCAAAAAAGCGGAGAAAGGCAAATTGCCTCTTCCATTCCACGGAGAAGAAGCGGACGGATGCGGCGCTCGGGCGGAGGTCATTCAACCCTGGGCAGATAGGCCGTGACCGGCGGAGGGCAGGGATTTTGTGCTGCATCCGGGCAGAGGACTAAAGCAGGACAGTACCCCGGCATTTCAGCAGGTTTGGATGCGGGTGCCCCCCGGGGGCGGAAGCGCTCTTGGGGTTGGCCGCTAAGACGGGCAAGGTGGACTGAAGGATCGCGGGGCAAATGGGTCTTTCCTTGAGAGATTCTTCGGTGCATTTCAACGAGCTTCAGTCCTGACCAACGGGGCAGCGGCTGAAGTTTGAGACGAGTAACGGAACGAATTTGAAAAGGATGGTCACATGAGACAAGCGAGATACAGGTTTTTCCTGCTGCCGCTGTTCTTCGTATTGGCATGCGCGGGAGCATTTGCGCAGGCCAACTCCGAGCTCACCGGCATCGTCACGGACCAGACCGGGGCGGTGGTTGCGGGAGCGCAAATCGTGCTCACCGATCCGGCTACCGGCTTTACGCGCGCGACCACCAGCGGGTCTACCGGCCTGTACGACTTTGCCGGGTTGAACCCCGCCAACTACAACCTCAAGGTCACGGCCAAGGGTTTTGAGGCGGTCCAGCAAAACGGCATCGTGGTCAATGTTTCGATGACCGTTCGCACCGATATCAAGCTCACCGTCGGCGCTGAGACCCAGACGGTTTCGGTCGAGGCCGACGCCTTGACGGTGCAGACCGACTCGAACGTGGTCAGCACGCTGGTCAGCTCCCAGGAGATCAGTGAACTGGCCACCGAAAACCGCAACTTTGCGGCCTTGGCGGCCCTTGGCCTGGGCGTAAGCTCCGCCCTGCCAGACAGCAACACGCCCGGCGCCGTGGGCTCCAACTTCACCCTAAGCGTCAACGGACTCCGTCAGAGCCACAACATCTGGCTCATTGACGGCGGCGAGTCCGACGACCGCGGCGGCGCCGGCGGCATGCAGATCCAGCCTTCGCAGGACGCCATCGCCGAGTTCCAGGTCTTGTCCAGCAACTATCCGCCGGACTACGGTATCTCCTCCGGCGCCACCTTCAGCCTCTCGCTCAAGGCCGGCACCAACAAATATCACGGCGAACTCTGGGAGGAAAACCGCAACACCGACTACGACGCCAACAGCTATTTCAACAAAACGTCAACCCCGATGACCCCGAGACCGACGGTGCATTACAACATCTACGGCTTTGGCGGCGGCGGCCCGGTCTTCATCCCCCACGTTTACAACGAGAGCAAGAAGAAGACCTTCTTCTACTGGAACGAGGAGTGGCGCAAGACGGTCAACCTTGCATCCAGCAACAACCCAACGGTCGACCCGGCCGACATTCCCGCAGTTGGCCAGACCACGCCCCTCACATATGTGGCGCCCTTGTTCGCCCCGACCACCGCCCTGGTGGTTCCGAGCGTTTCGCTCACCTCGGACTACTATCTGAATCACCTGAAGCCGCTGGGACTGACCCCAGGCAAGCCTTTCCCGAACAACCAGATTCCGGCTGCGCTGTTCGATCCCAACTTTACTCTCTACTTGAACGCCGGCATCCTTCCCAAACCGAACGTAGCCGGCAAGGATGAGAACATCGCCAGCGTTTCACTGCCCTTTGTGGTTCGCGACGACATCGTGCGCATCGATCACAACTTCAGCGACAAGTGGGCGATCCTGGGCCACTACATCGGCGACAAGCAGAATCAGAACGAAGGGCAGCCGGAACTGGGCTGGTGCGGGTGCAACTACAACACCCTCACAAGCATCCTTTCCACTCCCGCCCACAGCGCGGCCATCAAGTTGAACGGAACCATCAGTCCCAATCTGCTCGTCGAAGCCAGCATCAACTACGACGGCAACGGGATCGACATCACGCCCAGCGCGAACACCTTCCTGCCCTCCGGCTGGACTGTCGCCCCGGTTGTTCCGGCCTATGCCGTCCAGCGGAAGATCTGGCCGGGCATCTCCGGTTTCGGCCCTCCTTACGGAACCTCTGAAGACACGGCTACCGAGCCCTATCACAACGCGGCCCAGGACTATGAACCCAAGGTAGACGTGTCGTACACCATGGGCAAGCATGCCATGAAGTTCGGCTTCAGCTACAACCGCTACACCAAGAACCAGATGCTTTACGGCGATGCGCAGGGCGACTACGCCTCCTCAGCGCTCTCGAACGACGGCGTCATGGACCTGCTGATGGGCATCCCCACCAGCTACAGCCAGGATCTGGCCGCGCCTATCCGCCACTACGTCGAGCAGACTCCATCGGTTTACGCCATGGACAACTGGCACGTAACCCCGCGCCTCACCCTGCAGCTTGGCGTCCGCTGGGACGCCCTGCCGCATGCCTGGGAGCGCAACAACTTCCTGGGCAACTTCGTTCAGGCCAATTACCTGCAGAATCAGACTCCCATCTGGAATGCCGACGGCTCCATCTCGGCGAGTAGCCTGGATCTGTATACCTTCAAAGGCATCACCTCGTACATCAACGGCACCGGTCTGGCGGGCGTGAACGGCTTCCCGAAGGGCGTGGTCATCAACGACTACAAGACGATACAACCGCGCATCGGCTTTTCTGAGGATCTCCTCGGCAACGGCAGGACCGTTATCCGCGGCGGCTTCGGAACCTTCTTCGAGCGCATGCAGGGCAACGACATCTTCGGTGTCGCCACCAGCGCGCCGTTCAATCCTTCGCTCAGCATCGGCGACAATTACTTCAGCAACCCCGGAAAGAACTGGAACACCGGCACCGTGATCCAACCGACGAACCTGATCTTCGCCGGCGGCGCCGACAGCATCGCTCAGCACTACCCCGCGCCCGCTGTGGCGCAGTACAGCCTGGGTGTGCAGCGTGAGATCAAGCCCTCGCTGATCTGGGTCGTCCAGTACGTCGGCAACCTGGCCTGGGATCAAAACATCATCAACCAGATCAACAACCTGGACCCGAACAGCCCGACGACTACTGTTTCGGTCATGTGCGCGGCAGGCGATAGCGGCGGCAAGTATCCTGGCGATTCAGCCATTCCAGGATGCAGCGCCGGCTTCACCAACGCCGGCGGCATGAACGCCTTTAGGAAATACCAGGGTTACGCCGGCATCACCCAGGACACAAACGGCACCAACGGCAGCTACAACAGCTTCCAGAGCGGTCTCCGCGTCCAGAACAAGTGGGGACTGAGCGGGGAGATCGATTACACCTGGTCGCACGAGATCGACATCACCACCTTCGACCGGGAGAACATCGACAACCCCTGGAACTTCAAGTACGACAAGGGGTCGGGCCAGCTTGATCGGCGCCAGATGCTCAGCGCCGACTACGTCTACAAGCTGCCCTTCTTCAACAAGGACCAGGGCTTGGTTCGCACCATAGCCGGCGGCTGGGAGCTTGCCGGAACCTTCATCGGCGAGAGTGGCCAGGTTCCAGGCAACAATGGCATGGGCATCAACGAGTCGATCAGCTACGATCCGGTCGGTCTCGGCGGCGGTTACACCTCCCGTCCGAACTACACCGGCGGCAAGATGCAGTACAGCAAGAAGTTCTCGAACTGGTTCAATACCTCCGGATTCTCCGCGCAGGTTCCGGCCTGGCTCGGCGGACCCAACATGGGCTTCGGCAACGCCGGCAGGGACCTGGTCGTCGGCCCCCGCCGCGTGAACTTCACCACCTCACTCTATAAGTCCTTCGCGATCGCCGAGGTGGCTCACTTCGAGCTCCGCTTCGAGTCGTTCAACACCTTCAACCATACGGAACCGAACGGTGTCGGCTCGACGTTTGGATCTGGCCAGTTCGGCCAGGTCACCGGCACGTATGATCCTCGTGCGCTCGAGCTTGGCGGCAAGTTCGTGTTCTAACTTCAATTCACAACCGGGGCGCGGCAGCCAATCCCTGCCGCGCCCTCTTTTCATTTGGAAGCCTCTGAACAACTCCACCTCCTCATCTGCTTTCAAGGACGCGGTCCCGACGCCGTTTAAGCCTCCAATGGGCTTTGGACGATGCGCAAGACCGGCTCAGGCGCGGTAACCGCCAGAGAAATGACCGATGGGAAACTCCAGTTTTAGGCGCCCTGCGATTCGATAGCCATTCCTTGGTGGAAAGTGCTACAAAAGGAGTATATGGTCAAGCGAGTGAGATCAGGGCCCAGGCCGCTACCGGGGCAGCCCATCAGTTTGCGCATGCTTGGCGACTATCTAAACTTGTCGCCGGCCACCATCTCGCTGGTGCTGAACAACGCTCCCGGCGTGCGCTCGATTCCCCAGGAGACCAGGGACCGGGTCACCAGGGCGGCGGCGAAATTCGACTATCGGCCGAGCTTCTACGCGCGGTCGCTGCGCAAGCGTCAGACCTTCTCGATAGGCGTACTCGTGCCGGATCTGAACGACCACTATGTCGCGCCGGTGCTGGCCGGGGTCGAGGAGTTCCTCATCGAGGAAGGCTACTTCTACCTGACCGCGAGCCATCGCCGCAAGCCGGACCTGATTGAGGAGTACCCGCGCCTGCTGATGGACCGCTCCGTGGAAGGGTTCGTTTTGATCGACACCGTGCTGGAGCACAGCATGAAGTTGCCGGCGGTGGCTGTGGCGGGCCATCGCAAAATCGAGGGAGTCACCAACGTGGTCCTCGATCAGCGCCGGGCGGCCGAGCTGACCCTCAGCCATCTTTACGAGCTGGGGCATCGCAAGATCGCTTTCATGCGCGGCGGCAGCCACAGCTCCGATGCGGACGAACGCTGGGACTGCCTGATGAATGCGGCCGCAAAACTGGGACTCGAGGTCTTGCCCGAGTTGACCGTGCAAGTGAAGTTGCGGGTTTCAACGCCTGAGCTGGGCTTTGGACCGGCCAATGAGCTTCTCGATCGCGGCGTCGAGTTCACGGCCATTGTCTGCTACAACGACGAGGCCGCCATTGGAGCCATCCGCGCCTGCATGAATCACGGCCTGCGCGTGCCGGAGGACATCTCCGTGGTGGGCTTCGACGACATTCAGAGCGCGGCCTTCCACAACCCCAGCCTGACCACCATCCGTCAGCCGCTCAATCAGATGGGAATCGAGGCCGCCCGCATCCTTTTGCAGAGGATTCGCGGCACGGAGGCCTTTGAGGATACCGTGCCGATCCAGCCCGAACTGGTGATTCGCGAGTCGACCTGCCCGCCCAATCCCCAGTGCGCCCGCTCCAAGCAGAGCTGAGGGTTCCCGGACCGCCGCCGGCCAGCGGTCTCTCGGAACATCGTTTACACGGCTTCCCAGTGGGCGCCAGCTCTTGGGGTTCATGCCGAGGCCGGTATCAGCCCATTGAGAACAAACCGCCCGTAACCCGCAATTCTGAACTGTATCGGGCCTGGATGTGTGGCTTGGTTTGTTAGCGACAGTAACCGAAGTCGAAATCGCCGAAGACCAGACTTGTCCGGTTCAATTCTGGAACCTACTGCGTTCCGGCTCTTCCGCACCGAGAAGCCCCTGCGACTATAACTCATTCTGTCGTCCGCTCGGGCGAACGCGTGCCATTCAACCTGAAGTTTCACGCCACATGCACAATGACTCCGTGTATGCGGCGCTGCCGTCGCGCAGCCAGGCGTCGAGCTGGGCGGGCTCCTTCAACTGCTGGCCGCGCGCGCGTGGCACCGCCACAAAGCGGCAATCCAGCTCCGGCAGGGTGGTCATATCGCCCCAGAGCTTCTCAAACTGAGCCACCGGGAAGATATCCTCCTGCCCTTTACCCCAGCGCTTTTTTACGTCTTTGAGCGTGATGTA
>JBEKCX010000096.1:0-8978 GCA_050014655.1 Occallatibacter sp.
GTGCTTGCCCAATACCTTGGTGATGGCCGCCGTCAGCGTGGTCTTGCCGTGATCGATGTGCCCGATCGTCCCCACGTTCACGTGCGGCTTCGTGCGGTCAAACTTTTCCTTCGCCATGCTTGATTCCCTTCCATCGGACTTTCTTCTTGTCGCCCCCGGCAAAACCGGAAACGCAAAACTCATCGGCGACGCCTCAGTAATAGGCGTACACCTTCAAATACCTCTGCCGCAGCTCCAGCGGCACCGCTTCCACCAGCTGCAGATACCGCTCCCGCGTCAATCCCTGGTCGGATACCGGCAGCGCCTCGTAAAGCGCTTCCGCTTCCTTGCCCAGCAGCCCCCGTTTCACCACGCCCTCGTAGTCGCGAATTCGCAGCCTGGCCTTGGCCGTGCGATTCAAGAAAACTTCCACGTCCCGCGCATCGAAGGCCGCATCGATCAGCGCATGAAGCTGCGCATATCCCCGCTCATCCCGGACGGCTATCGCGGCCTGCTCAAACATCTTCCGCCAACCTCGCCTTCGCTTCAGGCCATCTCAGCCCTTCCATGCTTGCCGCAAACTCTGTGATCCCAGCGGCAAAGACCCGTCCCTGGGGACCCCGATCCTGGAGCGGGAGACGGGGTTCGAACCCGCGACCAACAGCTTGGAAGGCTGTGACTCTACCACTGAGTTACTCCCGCAAAAACAGTTCTCAGTGATCAGTTGTCAGTGATCAGTTTCCGCGTGCAGATGGAAGCCAATTCGATTTCCCGGATGAGCACCTGACTGACCACTGATAACTGACCACTGACAAATAGAACTTCTGGAGCTGATGACCAGGATTGAACTGGTGACCTCTCCCTTACCAAGGGAGTGCTCTACCAACTGAGCTACATCAGCCCTCTTGCTAACTCCCGGACGTCGAATTCCCGCCCTCATCCCTTGCGCCCCGATCCCCGCCGCGGCGAATCCTCTCCGCCTGCCGGGCCAATACCGTGCGCAAAGCCAGTCCCCCAATCACCACCAGCGGAACCAGCCGTATCTCCAACTGCCGGCCCACGACGAGAACCTTGCCTTCGCCCATCGTGAACCAAATCAGTACCGCCAAAACCCCGTAAAGCGCCAGAGCCACCCAAAACTTCCGGTCCAAATCCCGACCGGTACTGTGCAAACTCTCCATCGTGCCCTTGTGGTCCTCATCATCTGCCGAGCGTTGCCGCAAGCGCATTCCAACCGGCCTCACTCCCGCCCAAACCGCAACTGACCACTGAACACATGGTGCACAGGGGAGGATTCGAACCTCCGTAGCTCCAAGGAGCGGCAGATTTACAGTCTGCTGCCATTAACCGCTCGGCCACCTGTGCCCAATCACCCCACGGACGAAGACCTGTCTGTGGGGGCCCGATCCAATCACCCCACGGACGAAGACCTGTCCGCGGGGGCCCGATCCAATCACCCCTGCCTGCGCCCCCGCAAAACCCGCTTCGTTCATCCCATTCCACGCATCGCGCCCCACCGGAAGCCCTCCGGCACTTGGGAGCATGCACCTCTGTGGGATCACCGCGGAGGACAGGCCCGGCGCTAAAAAAACCATCCGCCGGTCAATTCACACAACCTCGACTCTCGCCATCTCAGGCCCCGTTTCCCGGTTCCCTTGAGTGGAGCTGGCGAAGGGATTTGAACCCCCGACCCTCTGATTACAAATCAGATGCTCTACCAGCTGAGCTACGCCAGCCCTTCCCGACCGGAAGCCACCCCAAGAAACAGCTAGGAAACAAAGAACCACTCTGGCAGCGGGCACGGACACACTCCCGCTCCGCACACAACGGCACAGAAATCAAGGTTAGCACACCCCCGCCAGCGGAGCAAACCGGAACCCGAGGGACTAAGGGACTAGGGAACAGGGACCAGGTATTAGGCGAACCTCAGCTCGTGGCGCGCGAAAGGGCCGGCGTCTTCCGCAAAGCCCGATCAGTCGCAATCCCTCCCAGCGCAAAAAGCATGGGAAAGCACTCCAGCGTATAGCGCGCCTCGGGAGCCTCCACGGTCATCAGCAGGCAACTGCGCAGCACCATATACGCCAGCATCCACCCCCAGAAGCGCGGCCGCAGCCACAGTCCCGCCAACCCCAGCAGCAGGTAAAGCGCGTTCAGCCCCGCGCAGGCCCAGCTCAACCGCGTCTCGGCTGGGTGAGACGCATAGTTCCACCAGTCCAGGTCGTCGTAGATGTTCTCCACCCTCGGCCGCAGCCACATATCGGCCACCCGTCCCAGCGGCAGCCAAACGTAGTACCGCAGCGGGTGGGCAGCCACGCGCTCCTCGGCCAGCCGCGCAAAGCGCTCGTCGATCTCGCGAGTCAGCGCTTGCCCGCCGCGGTTGTAGTCGCCGGCCAGCGCCGTGGTCTCCTCGTACTCTGCGGGTGAATCGAAGGCCCGGCTGGGCAGCTTGCTCACCTCCAGCGGCCCGTCCGGCACATTCCAATAAACCTCGTAGGTCGACACAAAATCCAGGCACCAGCTCTTCACCCAGCGCTCCCAGCCGAGGTGCGGATCCTCATCCGGGTCGGTCGCCAGACGGGGCGCCAGCGGCTCAAAGACGTGGAAGACCCTCCAGTTCCTCGCCGTCCACATCCCAAACGGAAGCAGCGCCAGCAGGGCGCAGATCACCGCCATGCGCGCCAGCTTCCTGCGCGAAACTGCTTCGCGTCCCAACCCCATTACCATCGCCGGCGCCAGCGTCACGCCCAGCAGCGCCCCGTCCGGCCGCAGCAGAGCCGCAAAACTCACCGCAAACGTAAACCAAAGCGCGTCTCCCCACCCCGGCCGCTCCCGGAATCGCGCCGCCGCCCACAGCGCCAGGGCGATGGCAAACAGTGTTGCCGTCTCGGCCATCGGGACCACCGAATAGGAAGCCGTGAAAGGGCAAAGAGCTCCCAGCCAAAGCGCCGCCAGTCCGGCCCCAGTCGAGGCGATGCGCCGCACAAAACCGGCCAGCAGCAGGCAGCCGGCCAGCTCCAGCGCAATCTGCACCCAGGCTGCCGAGGCGTAGTTCTCCATCCCGAATACCCTGAAGCAGGCGGCCAGAAACAGTGGATAACCCGGCAGACGGATCAAAGTCGGATACAATCCGCCGCCGGCTCCATTGAGTGCATAACGGCCGTGCAGAAGCAGGTTCTTCGCCAACCCTCCATAGATCGTTGCATCCCCATCGACGTGAAAAAGCCCCTTGAGCATCCACAGGCGCAGCGCCAATCCGGCAGCCAGGGCCAGCGCCACGGGCAGCGCCTGGCGGGTGCCGGCAAATCTCCAGCCATGCGTCGCCAATTGACTCTCGCGGGCAGCTTCCATACGATTCGTACTGTATAGCGTAGACCGTTGCGGCGGCCTTCGCCCAGGTGGAGACCGGACCAACCCCGCGTATGCCGGATAAACAGATCTTCTTCGACCCCCAACGCAAGCGATGGAAGCGGCTGCGGCGCATCCTCGACGCGGCGGCCGTCCTCTCCACATTGGTCCTGGCCGCTTTCATCTTCAACGTGCTTCGCTTTCAGCAGTTACCCGAGCTGCTCCTGCCCACCCCCCGGCACAACTACAAGGCCTTGCCCGACCGCCAGCTCCTCCTGCGCGGCGCCAAGAACCGCCGCCCAGGCCGCCGGAAGACCGAACGCAAGCCCTCTGAGATTCCGCTCAACACCGGCGAAGGTTTGCGCGCGGCTTATTACGTCCCCTACGACGAGGCCAGCTACTCCTCGTTCAAGGAGCACGTCCACCAGATCGACATGCTCTTTCCCGAGTGGCTCCACGTCGATGCCGCCCAGCCCACGCTGATGGGCCTGAACAACGACAGCCACCGCGAGTATCCCGTCATCGACGGCGCCGCGGTCCACGATCCCGACGATGGGAACAGGATCAAGCGCGTCATTCAGGCGGCCAAGGAAGACACCGAAATCTTTCCCCACTTGAATAACTTCAACGCCACCGCCCAGAGTTGGGAATCCGGCTTCGGCAACGTCCTCAAGGACCAGAACAATCGCGCCGCCCTGCGCCGGCAGATCGTCGGCTTCTTCGCTGCCTATCCGGTCTATCGCGGCCTTTCGCTGGACTTTGAAAATCTCCCCGATGACGCCAACCCGGCTTATCTTAGCTTCATCCAAGAGCTCTACTCCGATCTGCACCCGCGCAACCTTCGCCTCTACGTCAACACCGCCGTTGCCACCCCCGATAGCGATCTCAAGCTGATTGCCGCCAACTCCGACGGCATCATCCTCATGAACTACGACCAGCACCAGATCACCAGCGACCCTGGGCCCATCGCCAGCCAGGAGTGGTTCGTCGGCAACCTGACCCGCGTCCTCAGGATCGTCCCCAAGGAGAAGCTGATCTGCGCCATCGGCAACTACGGCTACGACTGGACCCTCTCCATCCCCAACCCCAAAGACAGGAAGCATCCCAAGCCCCGCGTCCTCGATACGGAAGACCTGCATGTGGCCGACGCGTGGCAGCGCGCCTCCGACTCCGACGCCGACCTCGACCTCGATTACGACACCCTCAACCCCCACTTCGAGTACATCGACGAGGACTTGAATCAGCGCCACGTCGTTTGGTTCCTCGACGGCGTCACGGTGCTCAACGAGTTGCGCGCCGCCCGCGGCATGGGCCTGCAAACCTTTGCCCTTTATCGTCTGGGCTCCGAGGATAGCTCACTCTGGAACGTCTGGGACAAGCCCAGCAACCCCGAATCGCTCCAGGCCCTGGCCTCTGTCCAGCCCGGCCACGACGTGGACACCGAAGGCGACGGAGACATCCTCCGGGTGACCGGACTGCCCCAGCCCGGCAAACGCACCGTCTCCGTTGACACCGACGAGCTCGACCCCCGCAAGAAGCTCATCGTCGATGAGCACATGGACGTCTATCCCCGCACCTACACCATCGAGCAGTATGGCTACCGCCCCAATCAGATCGCGCTCTCCTTTGACGACGGCCCCGACCCAAAATGGACGCCGAAGATCCTCGACATCCTCAAAGAGAAGAACGCCAAAGCCGCCTTCATGCTCATCGGCGCAGAGGCTGCCGAGAACGTCGGCGTCATGAAGCGCATCCTCCGCGAGGGCCACGAGATCGGCAACCACACCTGGACCCATCCGGACATCAGCGAAATCTCCTTCCGCCAGCTCGACTTCGAGGTCAAGGTCACCGAACGCCTCTTCGCCAGCAAGCTCGGCATCCAGCCCCTCTACTTCCGCCCTCCCTACGACATCGACGAGGAGCCCGACACTGACGACCAGGCCGCCCCCGTCGTCCGCATTCAGAACGACGGCTATACCATCATCGGAAGCAAGCTCGACACCAGCGACTGGAACGAGAACCCCCGCAAGTCTCCCGCCGAGATGGTTCAGACCATCCTCGGCCAGTTGGAGACCATGAAGACCAAACCGCAGTTCCGCGGCTCCATCATCCTGCTCCACGACGGCGGCGGCGACCGCTCGGCTACCGTCGCCGCCCTGCCCGTCCTCATCGATGCCCTCCGCGCCCGCGGTTACTCTATCGTTCCCGTCTCCACGCTCATGGGCAAGACCGCCGCCGAGGTCATGCCCCCGCTCACCTTCCGCCAATATCTCCGCGCCTTGCCGGATTCCATCGCCTTCTCCAGCGTGGCCATCGTCATCAAGTTCATCTTGTACGTCTTCTTCCTCGGCAACATCCTCATGAGCGCGCGGCTGATCGTCGTGGGCCTCTTCGCCGTCATAGAACGCCTGCGCAAGCCGCGCGGCCTGGCCTCGCCCGGCTACAACCCCCGCGTCGCCGTCCTCATCCCCGCCTACAACGAAGAGACGGTCATCGTCCGCACCATCCGCTCCGTCCTCAACTCCACTTACAAGAACCTCCGCATAATCGTCATCGACGACGGCTCCCTCGACCGCACCGCCGAGGTGGCCCGCGAAGCCTATGCCGCCGAGATCGCCGCCGGCAGCCTCCAGGTTCTCTCCAAACCCAACGGCGGCAAGGCCGCTGCCCTCAACTTCGCCCTCGACCGCGTGAGCGAAGAGGTCTATGTCGGCATCGACGCCGACACCGTCATCGCCGCCGACGCCATCGCCAAACTCATCCCCCACTTCGAGGATCCACGCGTCGGCGCCATGGCAGGAAACGCCAAAGTCGGCAACCGCGTCAACCTATGGACCCGCTGGCAGGCCCTCGAATACATCACCAGCCAGAACTTCGAGCGCCGCGCACTCGACCTCTTCCACGTTGTCACCGTCGTTCCCGGCGCCATCGGCGCGTGGCGCACCGCTCCCGTCAAAGCCGCGGGCGGCTATCCCCTCAATACCGTCGCCGAGGACGCCGACCTCACCATGAACCTCCTCGAACAGGGCTTCCAGGTCAACTACGAAGACCGCTCGCTGGCCTACACCGAGGCCCCCATCGACGCCAAGGGACTCATGCGCCAGCGCTTCCGCTGGTCTTTCGGCACACTGCAGGCGGTCTGGAAGCATCGCGCCGCCTTCGTCCGCAACAAGGCCATGGGCCTCTTCGCCCTGCCCAACATCCTCATCTTCCAGATGTTCCTGCCCTTGGTCTCGCCCTTCATCGACATCATGTTCGTGGCCGGCATCGTGGATTACTTCATCGATCGCCACTACCACCCCGAGGCCGCCTCAGCCGCCAGCCTGGAGAAGCTGATGGCCTACTTCGGCGCCTTCCTGCTCATCGACTTCGTCACCTCCTCGGTCGCCTTCTCGCTGGAGCGCCGCCACCCGGCCAACAAGGGCTCCGGATGGCTCCTCTTCCACATCTGGATGCAGCGCTTCGCCTACCGCCAGGTCTTTTCCATCGTCCTCTTCAAGACCCTCAAGCGCGCCATCGACGGCAAACCCTTCAACTGGGACAAGATTGAGCGCACCGCCAAGATGAGCAAAGCCACCGAGGCGCTGACGGAGACGACCTAGCGGGGGTCCGGTGTGTCCTGGCTGGGCCATCCCACCTTTCGACTTTGAGATCTGGCCCTCCGCTAGCCGCTCGCCAGCTTGGCGGTCGAATGAAAGAACCGCCCCAAAGGAGCGCATCGCCGATGCACAAACCGCGCGTCCTCTTTCTGGGCCGAACCACGCTCGACATTCTCTACCGGCTCGACCGGATGCCGGAGGAGGACACCAAGGTCTATGCGCACGACCTTCAGGCCGCGCCCGGTGGACCCGCGCTCAACGCCGCCGTCACTCACGCGCTTCTCGGCGGCAAGGCTATGCTGGTCAGCGCCGTCGGCAACGGGCCGTGGGCCGCGCCGGTACGCCGCCAGCTCCGCCGCCACGGCGTCCGCCTGCTCGACCTCGCCGCCGGAACGGCCTATGAAACGCCGCTCTGCACCGTGCTGGCCAATGCCGCCAACGCCGCCCGCACCATCGTGAATCCGCCCATCTCCCAGGTTCCCCTGCGCCACCTCTCGGCTTCCTGGGCAGCGGAGATGCCCTCCTCCTGGGGCCGAATCCCGCCCGTCGTCCTCACCGACGGCTTCTTTCTTGAGGAGACCTCGGCCCTGCTCTCCGCCTGCAAGAGCGCGGGCGCGGCCATCTGCCTGGACGGCGGCAGTTGGAAGCCCGGCACGGAAGAACTGGCCCCGCTGCTCACGGCTGCCATCTGCAGCGAGCGCTTTGCCATTCCCGGCCCTGGGGGAGGCCCCAACGGCAATCCAGACGCCGTCTTTGCCTGGTTTGCCGCCAGGGGCGTTCCCTATGTGGCCGTCACGCGCGGCCCAAAACCCATTCTCGCCAGCGTTCGCGGCCACCGCTTCGAGATCGAGGTAGCCGGAATCGCCGCCGCCGACACCCTCGGCGCGGGCGACGTCTTGCATGGAGCCTTCTGCTACCACTTCGCCCTCAACCCCGACTTCGAGCCGGCCCTCCGCAAAGCCTCTGCAATCGCAACCCTCTCCTGCCAAGGCCCTGGCGCCCAGGCATGGGCCACGCAACCCGGCAAAGCCACAACCGGCTGACCAGCTCGGCGCACCATTCTCCGCCCTTCTTCTAAACGGGCCTCCCCACGTCTCCCGTGAGACCTCGGCCTACAAGAATGCTTCTATTCCCTATTCCCTGATCCCTGATCTCTGATCTCTGATCTCTGATCCCTGATCCCTGATCCCTGCCCCCTGACCCAGCACCGCCGCCGCCATCCGGTTCAGCGGCGTCTCGATTCCGTGCTTCTCACCCAGCCGCACAATCACCCCATTGCGCGCGTCGATCTCCATCGGCCTGCCCGCCAGCCGGTCGGCCAGCATCGAATTGATCGAATCCCTCGGCTGCGCGCGATACCCGTCCAGCACCTGCTGCGGCACAGTGTCGTCCAGCCGCGCGCCCTCCGCTCGTCCCACCGCCACGCACTCGCGCACCATCTCCAGCGCCACCCGTCCCAAGGCCTCATCCCACAGCACCCCCGCCGGCTTCATTGTCAGCGCGTTCAGCGCTCCCGGCGCGTTGATGCACAGCTTCCGCCACGCCGCCGTCTTGAAGTCCTCCGTCAGCTCAATCTCCGCCCCGCTCCCCCTGAACAGCTCCGCAAACTCGCGCCCCGGCGGCCCCGCTTCCACCTTCATCCGCGCCACTCCGCGCTGCACCACCGTTCCATCCGGCCGCCGTTCCACCGGGCAATCGATCACCACGGGCACAATCCGTTCCGCCGCCACATACTGCGCAAACCGCTCCCGATGTTCCACCCCGTTCTGCACCACCGCCACGAGCGCTCCATCCGCCGCCAACCCCCGCAGCCAGGCCCCGGCCCCCGCCGCGTCATAGGTCTTGGTCGCCACCAACACCCAATCCACCGCCCCGGCCAACGCCGCATCGGTCAGATTCCGCGCCTTCACCCACACCACTCCCTCCGGAGTCTTGACCGTCAACTCCTCCATCGCCCGCCGCGTGCACAGCGTAATCTCATGCCGTCCCGCCGTCTCCAGCAGCGCCGCCAGCACCCCGCCAATCGCCCCCACCCCCACCACCGCCCCTCGCGCC
>JBEKCX010000097.1:0-8934 GCA_050014655.1 Occallatibacter sp.
TCTTCCAGTACAGACTCGATATCTCCGGGAAACCCGCCTGATGCCCGAAAGACTATTGGAATACGACAATTGTTTACGACTTTGAGCCAAAGGCCCGTATTGCCTTCACCATCTTGATGCGGCTTTCGCGGCCCAATATGATCGAATTTCAGATAAACATAGGGCTTTGCAGGGTCTATTATGAAATTAGTCGAGTTAATTTCTTGCGAGGATCCGCATGCTCCGAAGAGCATAATGAAGGCATAAACCAAGTTCTTCATTTGCGGCCTCCAGATTTGGCGATTTGATCCCATTTCATAATGGCCGATCTGATGCTGCCGGTTTGGGGTCGTGGTATCCCACCCTAGCCGCAAAGACAAGAACGCGGCGAGGGTGGGGCACCCAGTTTTCATTAGCACAATCAACCTGACCACTCCCAACGGACGACTGACTACTGACCACTGATCACTTACCACTGACCACTGTCTTCATGCCGGATAATCCAGCGCTTCGGGGATCATGACCTTGCCCACCGTCTCCGCGGCGCGGTCCTTGGCCAGGCGGCAGCCGCTCAGGCAGGTGGTCAGTTTGCTTTGCAGGCGGAGGAATTCGCTGGAACCGGCGCAGCCCGCGCAGGGGCCGGCCTTCTGCGGATGGCTTCCGTCCGCGCCCAATACATCCACGGCAAAGGCCGAGATGCCGGGCATGGTCTCCTCGTACTCTTCCAACTCGGCGGCCAGGAAGCAGTTGCGGTGTTCCTCTTCCTCCCAGGCCGGATGGCGGTTGTAGCCGAAGACCAGTTCGCCGCAGATGCGCGAGACCTCTCCCGCCGCCGCCGCCGCCTGCGTGTGGCACAGGTCGCTGAGGAACTGAACGGTTCCTTCCAGGCCCTCGGCCGCGACTGGATCGCCGGGGCCGCAGGCTTCGAGTTCCAGCACATCCAGAATTTGCGCGCGCGAGGCAACCAGCCAGCAGAGCGCATCGGCCAGCGCAAAGGTCACGCCCTGGCGCTGCCCGTGATAGAGCTTGTTGCCGTCAGGGTCGGTGGAGCGCTGCAAGTAGTTCATCGACCACAGCCACAGTTGCATCGCCGAGGCCAGCGTGCAGGCGCCGGTTCCGGGCCGCAAGGAGGCGATGCCCCGCATCTGGCCGGTCCAGGCGCGGAACTGGGCCAGGAAGACCTCGCTGGTCATGGTCACCGTCAACTGGCGGCGCTGCACCGCTTCCGGCCCTTCATAGGTGGCTTCCAGTTGCGCGTCCATCCATTTGTTGGCCAAAAAGCCGGGGCAATCCTCGGTGATGCCGTAGCCGCCCATCAGGCTCACGGCCTCGCGCAGCATATTGGCGCCGTGGCCTGTATTCCAAAGCTTGGTCGCCGGGCAAATCACGTTGGCCTCGGCGTCCAGCAGCACAAACTCGACCAGCGGATCGGCCTCCAGCTCGGCGCGCCGCGGGTCGTCTGGCCGCAGCGAGAGCAGCTCGATGGCCCGCTGCTCGCTCTCCTTCAAAGCTCTCAACTCCGCGCGCCCACCCTGGACGCCGCGCTCCTTCAGCATCGCCGTCTTCAGCTTCTCCAGCGGGTCGAGCGTGTCGAAAAGCCGCGCGGCGGCAAAGCCGAGCGAGGTTGCGGCCTCGCCCGTGGCCCAGATGTCCACCAACCGATGGAGTGCGTCCTCGCGTTGCTGGATGCCCTGCTCATAGCGGATCGAGCCCGGCTTGGCGCCCTCGGCCCCGCGGAAGCGCTGGCGCTGGTAGCGAATGACCGGCTCGATGGCCGAGAGCAGCTTGGCCGCCGTCATCAGGCCCACCGGCACGCGGGTGCGGCGGAAGACCGCGTCGATGATCTCGCCGTGGTTGTAGTTGGGCACGATCACGCCGTCCTTCACCGTGTATCCGCCCACGATGCGGCTGGCCGGAACCTTGAGGCTGAAGATGGGATCGCCGGTGGACGAAAGCTGGTGAACGAGCTTCTTGGTTGGGGTTCCGCGGTCGAACGTGCCTACGTCGCCGTCTTCCAGAATCACCACGCAACTGCCTTTGATGCGCGGATCGCAGGAGTTGACCGCGGCGGTGACGAAGTTGGCGAAGGCGATATTGGTGATGAACCGCCCGCGCTTGTCCACTTGCAGCCAGGGTTCTTCGCCGTCCTTCCACTCGGCAACGCCGACCTTGCCGCTCAACATGCCGGTATCCACGCCCACATATGGGATGGGTTCGGTCAGGGCGAATGCGCCGCGCCAGGGCTTGCGGTCCTCTCCATGCTGCGGCGGAGCGGCCAGCGTCTTGTAGCGGGTTACCTGCTCCTGGGTGCCGCGCTCGTGGATGGGCGACAGGGCCAGAAAGCTGGCCAGGCTGGCGGTGGCCGCGCCGCCGTCTACCCACGCCAGCTCAAACGCGGCCAGCCCCAGCGCCAGGTTCTTGGGGCCGGAGATGAACCCGCCCTCCTCCGGCTCCATGAAGACCGCGGTAATGCCGGCGCGATCGAACGCCTCCAGCATCTCGCCCTTTCCGGCGGTCCACTCGTGCGTGTTGCGCTCTCCCGCGGCCACCAGGCGCGCCACGGTTCCCCGCGCCACGCTTCGCGCCGACTGAACGAGCATCTGCAAATCGAAGCGGTCGGCGAACCGCCATTGAATCTGACGCACCGCATCCCCTGGGAGGGTGAGCATGGTCTTCGTCCCGGTTACCGCAACTGTGGCCATTGATCTTTGTCCTCAAGCAGCGGTCATATTGTGCTTGAAAAGGCACACTGCGGCATGTGACCCGTGTCACCTGGACGCGCACGCTGCATTGGCCAGCCAAATCGGACGACGCAGCCGAGCGTCTCTCGGGATGCCCCGGATCGCTTGCCTGCAACGCTGGAGCGGCCCTTCCGTCCTGTGATCGCCGTCACTTTCTGCGGCGAAGCAGAGCCTATATGACAGGTACTTAGCCGGAAACCCCCTACGACCGGCAAAGGAGCAGTACCTTGACTCTGCAGATCAAAACGGCATTCATCATTCTGCTGGCCGCTTCTGTTGCCGCGCCAGCTTTCGCCCAGGCGCCCGGCGCTGACACTTACAAGGCCAAGTGCGCCATGTGCCACGGCCCCGACGGCCTGGCCGCCACCCCCATGGCCAAGAACCTGAAGATCCTCTCCTTCAAGGATCCCTCGATGGTCAAGGCGTCCGACGCCCAGTTCATCGCCTCCACCAAGAACGGCAAAGGCAAGATGCCCGCCTACGCCGGCAAACTCACCGACGCCCAGATCAAGGATGTGATCGCCTACATTCGCACCCTGCAGAAGTAGGCAGCGAGCGAGCATTACCCTGACCGTGCGGCGTGAACTGGGAGAGGTTCTTTCTCCCTAACGCTCCAAGAACGGCAGGCGTGGCCGGAGCTGACATGAAGACCGTTTTCTCCATCGCGCTGACCATGGCTGCATTCGGTCTGCTGTCCTTTTCGGCGTCGCGCGCCGCTGTGGCGCAGACGGATTGTCTCGCCTGCCATGCGGACCCGAGCCTTCAGGATGCGTCGGGGCGCAGTGTCGGCGTGGATGCGCCGAAGTTTCATTCCAGCATCCACGGCAGCCTGCAATGCTCCGATTGCCACACCGCCATCAAGGACTATCCCCATCCGGATAAGATAACGCCGGTGCAGTGCGATACCTGTCACGCCGACGAGGCGGCCGGCCTGGTTGGCAGCGTTCATGCCTCCCGTGCCGAGCATCCCTGCACCAGTTGCCATGGCGATGCTCATTCCATCTTTCCCAAGTCAGATCCGAAATCGGCCGTCTATCCGCTCAACATCCCGCGCACCTGCGGCGCCTGCCACGGCAACGCCTCCATGGCCGAGCGCCATGGCCTGAACAACGTCTATCCGCTCTATCTCGACTCCATCCACGGCTTTGCCCTCAGCAAGGAGGGTCTGCTGGTGGCGGCAAACTGCCAGAGCTGCCACGGATCGCATCACATCCTGAGCCACAAAGATCCGCAGAGTCCCACTTACAAAGCCAATGTTCCCAAAACCTGCGGAAACTGCCACGCGGGAATCACCGCGGAGTATATGGGCGGCGTTCATGGAAAGGCCCTCCTGGCGGGCAAGCTGGACGCGCCGGTCTGTTCGGATTGCCACACCGCCCACGCCATCGAGCAGCCAACGGCCACAGCCTTTCGCATACAGTCCACGCCCGTCTGCGGGAACTGCCACAAGGATAAGTTCAGCACCTACCGAGATACCTTCCACTCCCAGTTGAGCTCGCTCGGCGGCTACGTGGAGACGGCGCTCTGCTGGGACTGCCACAAAGCGCATGAAATCCTGCCGGAATCCGATCCCCGCTCGTCCATCAACAAGGCCAATCTGGTTGCCACCTGCGGCCGCTGTCATACGAGCGCCAACCGCAGCTTCGTTCAGTATCAGCCCCATGCCAATGCCCGCAATCGCAAGCTGAATCCCGGCCTTTACTTCGTCCGCCTGTTCATGAATCTGCTGCTGGCCAGCGTGCTTACTTTCTTCATGATCCATACCGTGCTGTGGCTGATCCGCTCGCATTACCACCTGTTCAAAACAAGGGCGGCGAATGGAGGCAAGAATGGCTGATTTGGAGCAAGCGGCGGAAGAAAAGCGGGAGCCAACCGGCGCCGAAGAGCGGTATTTCCTGCGCTTCACGCGCGCCCAGAGATACCTTCATGGCGTCCTGCTCACCACGTTTCTGGGACTGGCGGCGACCGGCCTGCCGATGCGCTTCAGCCAGAGCGCCTGGGCGCGCCTGCTCGGCAGCCGCGTGGGCGGATTCGGCGCCATCCTCTTCTTCCATAAACTCTTCGCCGTGGTCCTCACCCTGGCCTTTCTCATCCACCTGAAAGGCATCTACCAGCGCGCTTTCGTCAATCGCGAGAAGGGAATCTTCTGGGGACCGACCTCCATGGTGCCCAACTGGAAGGACGTGAAGGACCTCCTGGGGCATTTTCGCTGGATGGTCGGCCTGGGGCCCAAGCCGCAGTTCGAGCGCTACGCCTACTGGGAGAAGTTCGATTACTGGGCGGTCTTCTGGGGCATGATCGTCATCGGCTTCTCAGGCTACGCCATGTGGTTTGCCCCGTTCTTCGCGCGGTTCCTGCCCGGCTGGGCGCTGAACGCCGTACTCGTGATTCATAGCGAGGAAGCGCTGCTCGCTATTCTCTTCATCTTCTCCATCCACTTCGTCAACACCCATCTGCGCCCCGACAGTTTTCCCATGGACATGGTGATCTTCACCGGCGTCGAAAGCGAAGAGGAGTTCAAGACCGAGCGCCCGAAGGAATATCAACGGCTTGCCGCCGAGGGCAAACTGGAGTCCAGACTGTCGCACGCGCCGGCCCTCTGGCTGACTGACTTCTCCCGAGTGGTTGGTGCCATCGCCATCCTGATCGGACTGACCCTGCTGGTGTTGACGCTGAGCGCGTACTTCGGGTCCTGAGCGCGCGTTCCACCCGCCGGAAAAGCGGTCCTGCCTGGGCAGCTGTCGGAATCCTGTCCAGTTTTTCCAAGTACCTTGGCGCGAATTCATGCCCGGAGGCGGGGCTGAATCGGAGGATATCTCCGATAAACGAACCATGGCCTCATTTCCAGTCTCCGAGCGCGGTGCGCCCGACCCTGCCGCCAAGCCGGGGGAGCGTCGTGCCCTGCGGCGATTGTTCTGGCCGGGAACCGCCGTCATCCGCATTCTGCCCTACGGGCCGGATGTGCTTGGAGTCCTGCTCGACCTGAGCGAATCGGGATGCGGGGTCGAATTCGGTATCGCCATTCCCGCCCAAGTCGGCGCCCAGGTCGATGTGGAACTGCATGTGCGCGGCGTGACTCTCGCGCGGTCGGGCGTCATTCGCTGCATCGATGTGATCCGGCGTATCGAGCGCGAAACCCGCGCGGGCATCGAGTTCATTCAGCCGGTCAGCCGCAACCCCGCGCCCATCGATCGCTCGGTCAAGGGAGTGCTGCGCCAGATCGATAGAGACCGTGCGGAGGGCCGTTAAGGCGAGCTGCGAAGGAAGCGCCGAATGAGTCCAGCCAGTTCCGGCGTCAAGAGAACGCCATCACCACGTGGTTGACCACAAAGGCCGCGCCGTAGGCCAAAGCCAGCATGTAGAGAAACTGCACCGCCGGCCACCTCCAACTGTTGGTCTCGCGGCGAACCACGGCCATGGTCGAGGTGCACTGCATGGCGAAGGCGAAGAAGATCATCAGCGCCAGCGCGCCGCCCAGCGTCATGTCGTGGTGCAGCGCGGTCTGCAGATGCATGGACTGGGTGGTGGGGTCGGCCCCGTAGAGGGTGCCCATGGTGCTCACCATCACCTCGCGGGCCAACACGCTCGAAAGCAGCCCGATGCCGATCTTCCAGTTGAAGCCCAGCGGCGCAATGGCCGGCTCGATGAAGTGACCCAGCCGGCCGATCAGGCTGTCGGCCAGCTCCGGCGCTGAAATAGCGCCCCCCGGCGCCTGAATCATCGGCAGGTGGGCCAGCACCCACAGCGCCAGCGTCACGCAAAGGATGATCGTGCCCGCCTGGCGCAGAAAGATGCGCGCGCGGTCTACCAGGCGCAGCGCCAGCGAACGCAGCGTGGGCATGCGGTACTGCGGCAGCTCCAGAATGAACGGCGTCTCGCTGGACTTGAGGATCGAGCTCTTCAGCAGCCACGCCGTCGTCATCGCTCCCACAAAGCCAGCCAGATACAGCCCCAGCATCGTCAGCGTGCGCAGCCCCAGAAAGCCGTGCAGGTAAACGATGTTGGGGATGAAGGCGGCAATCAGCAGCATGTAAACCGGCAGCCGCGCCGAGCAGGTCATGAAGGGCGTTACCAGGATCGTCGCCAGCCGGTCGCGCCGGTTCTCGATGGTCCGCGTGGCCATGATGGCGGGAACAGCGCAGGCATAAGCCGACAGCAGCGGAATGAAGGCCTTGCCGTTGAGCCCAGTCGAGCGCATCACGCGATCGGCGATCAGCGCGGCCCGCGACAGGTAGCCCGAGTCCTCCAGAATCCCGATGAAGAGAAACAGCAGCAGTATCTGGGGCAGAAAGACCAGCACCGACGAGATGCCCTTCCACGCGCCGTCCAGCACCAGCGACTGAATCCATCCGGCGGGCAGCAGCGGGCGAACCAGGCCGCCCATGCGGGCCAGAATGTCGCCAAAACCATCCGAAAGCGGCTGGCCGATCGAGAAGACCACCTCAAAGACGCCCACCACCACCACGAGAAACAACAGCGGCCCCCAGATGCGGTGCAGCAGCACATTGTCGATCTTGCGCGTGCCTTCCACCGACAGCGGCGCCTGATAGCCCGTGCGCCGGCTTATCTGCGCCGCCCAACTGTGAGCGCTGGCCGCGTTGCCCACCACCGGCAGCGCCAGCGGCTTGGCGGCCGCGCGTTCGGTTTGCTGGTGCAGAAACAGCGGAACCGCATCCAGCCCCGTTCCGCGCACGGCGCTGATCTGCGCCACCGGCGCGCCCAGCTCGCGCGCCAGCATGAGCGGGTCGATTTGGCCGCCGCGAGCCTCCATCAGGTCGCTCATGTTCAGCAGCACCAGCGTCGGCAGCCCCACCGCCAGCACCGGCGCGGCCAGCATCAACTGCCGCTTCAGGTGCAGCGAGTCCAGAACCAGAAGCACCGCATCCGGCTTGGGTGTGCCCGGCATCCTGCCGCGCAGCACGTCCACGGCGACGCGCGCGTCCTCGGAATAGGGCGTGAGCGAGTAAACGCCGGGCAGGTCGATCAGCGTCAGGTCGGGGCGGCCCACGCCGGCCATCAGGCCCATGCGCTGCTCCACGGTAACCCCTGGGTAGTTGGCAACCTTCTGCCGCAGCCCGGTCAAGCGATTGAAAAGAGTGGATTTGCCGGAGTTGGGCGGCCCAATCAATACCACTGTCCTGAGCGTCGCGGTTGGCGGCGCAACGGGCGGCTTCAAGGCTGGTGTCTCGCAGCAAGCACTCATCGCGCCGCCTCGGTCAGCTGCTGAATCTCGGGCCGGCCTTCAAGCTGGCCAGCGGGATCGGAGGCTTCTCGCGTTTCCGCGCTTTCCGTCTCCAGTGCCCGCACCCGGATGGCCTCCGCGGTCTCGTGGCGCAGCGCAATCTCCATGCCGTCCACGCCGTAGACGGTGGGGTCGCCGGCCGGAGCGCGGCGCACGGCCGTCACCAGCGCATCCGGGACAAATCCCATGTGCATCAGGTGGTTCTGCACCGATTCAGGCAGATCCAGGGCCACCAGAACCCCGCTTTCGCCAACATTCAGTTCGCTCAGCACGCTCAACCGTCCGACTCCCGCGGGCCGCCCAAAAACCAGCAACCTAAAACTACGACCGTAATGGTCGTAGTTCAGTATACGACCATTTGGCTTCGGGCCGCAAACAGCGCTTCCGGAGATTTCCTCTCGACGCACGCGCATCACTCCTCCTGCCGGAGGCGCATGGCTCGAAGCCGCACCCCAATCCATCCCGGCTGACCTCTCTGCCTGCCTTATCGGAACGATGCGCTGTTTCTATCAGCCAGGCTGGATTCGGCATTGTGCCGCAGGGGCCAGCGGGCATGATCCGCGCCCACGACCGCTCTTTGCCGAAAATAGCCGCCGGTTGGCGCACACTGATCGATAGAAGAAACCCTGACCCGTAAGACTGCCAATGGTGACGAGCGAACTGCCCAGCGGCTGACCCGTTACCCCCGATCTCTGATCTCTGACCCCTGTCCTCGCCGAACCGAGAACCGATGCCCCTGCCGGATCACATGCTGTCTCAGGAATCTCACCGCGTGAATTCTGCCGGGGACGTGCCCACTGTTTACCACTTAAATAATCCCCCCACCTCTTATTTGCCGTTCTTTCGCCTATCTAATGTAGCGAGAGTTCCCCCGGCTCTGCCGGGGTGGCAGTAGCAGTTTGACATTTGCTGGAGTCCATCCAAGAGACTCCGAGAGGTGAGCCGCCAAGCACACGTCAAGGAGAATCCCGG
>JBEKCX010000098.1:0-8878 GCA_050014655.1 Occallatibacter sp.
CGCCCCACCGGGGACGCAGATCATTACCGCAAAAACGACGATCAAGCTTCCGGTCAGCTTGAGAAGAGTTCTCATGTCAGCCTCCTTAACGTTTATTTCCTGTCGCTCAACTCGACTCCCCTCTCTTGTTCCCCTTGGGCCAGATGCAGCGGGTCGAGTTGATCCGTCAATCAAATCGAGTTGTATGGACATCGACGCAAGGAAGGAAAGACAGATACCGTTCCTGACCGTCAGGAATTACTGCATTGCATTTGTTTTGAACAATATACAATCCGTGCCGGGCGTGTCGGACAGCCTTCCGTAAAGCGGCATTTATTCCTGGGATACCGCCAGAACCCTGGGGGGGCCCGGAGTCCCGTCGGTAACGGTGGTGCCCAACACGATCTGTAGATTCTGGTTGCCGGCACCCAACCGCGCTGCTTTGCCAATGGATTGCATCAACTGTGGATCGGTCAGAAACTCCCCCGCGGACTGAGTCCCGTAGGTGTAGAGCCCCCCTATCACAACCAGAATATGGCCGGTCTCGGAATTGCGGATACGTGAGATCAGCGCATAGTCGTGCAGAACAGGGCCACCCGGTCCTCCCACGTGATCCAGCGGTTGATTGGTCGCCCAGCTCCATGCCCGGGAGGAGGGATTCTTGCCATCCTTGATATAGATAAGGTGATTCTCGGCATCCAGCGCAAGGGTGAAGCGCAACTGACGCGTCAGACGCAGGCTCCACTCGTTGTTGAAGGCCCCAATCAGAACAACAGGGCTCTCCCGCAGATCCGAAAACGAGCTGGCGTTCTCGCGGCGGATCAATACCTTCTTTCCGTTGGATTCCAACACTCCCACGACCCTGGCAATTGTCACCGCATCGGCAAACGGAACGGATCGGGTCGAATCGGACTGGGGGATCGCCGGGGGGGAATTCTGATTATCGTCGGCCGCCACCGGCAAAGGTGGACCATGCGGAACGTCGCCAACTGCCAGCAGAACCGGCCCCGGGCTATCGAGAACCGGCTTCCAGAACAGGTGTTCCGGAGTCTCAGAATGAAGCCAGAACCATCCGCACAATCCGAAAACCACAATCGCGGCAAACAGAAGATAGGCCACTTGCCAGTTTTTTCGCCGATGCGCCTTGCTGTTGGGCGCTAAGCCCGATTCACTGTGGGGCACGTTGAGCACCCCGCCTTCGGCTTCCTCCTGGATTGCCTGATGAGCGGGCACGAATCTCGGTATGTAGGAGCCCGGTAAAAGACCAATCCTCAATTCGGAGCGATGCTTTTCGTCCCCGTAATAGATTGCCAGCCTCTTGCGAAGTTCTGTCGCGGCGGTGCGGACCACGTGGTCCAGATTCGTGTCGTAGGACGATGATCTGCCAAACACCTCCATCCCGATCGTGCGTTCCTTGATCCGATCCTCAGAGCCCTTCAATGTCTGCTCAACGACAAACCGCAGGAACGAGATGGACCTCTTGCTGGCACGGAAGACCTCATCCCGAGTGAGCAACTGGAGTTGCGCCAGAATCATCTCGGGGGTCAAATCTGCGGGAATGCCAGTTTGGGGGTCAGTTTCTATCATCTGATTCCGATGCGAGCGATTCTAGCACCTTGAACGGCAGGTGACCATGTCGCCGCATCGGCCAAGTCCGGAAGAAGGAAGTTCCGATCGCTCCGGGAGAACAGGAGGGTGAATTCGTAGCGCGTGCCTCTAGATCAGTCGAGAAGATGAACTCACGCCCGTCCTTGAAATCTCGTGCGTGGAATAGGTGTGTGGAAACCGCGCCTTCTGAGTTTTGATAGTATTGAGCGTTTATTATTATTCAATAACTTGTTTAGAATCAATATGTAGCTTCGATTCGAATCCCTCTCCCTTTACGCGCTCATCCACTTGCGCAGTTGGCGCTGCGCCGGCTTCTCCACCGCATGCAGCGCAAGGAGCGCCAGCGCAATCAACAGCGCGTAGCTGATCCACGGGTCGTAACGCATCAGCCCCAGGCGCTCCAGCACATGCGAGTCGTGAATCAGGTTCCACAGGTTGAAGTGCAGCAGGTAGAGGCAGTAGCTGGCCTCTCCCACAAACACCAGCGGGTGCCAGCTCAGCGCGCGCGCCAGCGAGTTTTCCCCGGCCAGCCCCAGAATGATGCAGCCGAAGAGGGGCATCAGCAGGCCGTCGTGCATGATGGCGTAAGGCACTCGCGGACCCAGCCACAGAAGCCAAAAGGCGCCCGCAAAACCAACGAAGCCAAGCAGCAGGCGCAAACGCCCGGCCCGGTCCACCATCTCATCCAGCTCGGCCAGCAAGATGCCGAAGACAAAGCTGGCCAGATGCGGCAGCGGCGTGAACTTGAGCACCTGCAGCCACGGACCTCCGCTCCAGCGGTCCGGATGCGCAATGCCGTCCGGGTTGATCGCGATGTAAAGAGCGCCGGGAATCAGCCCCAGCCCCCACACTGCGGCTAGTTGAATCACGCAGCGCCAGGCCTCTGCGGGCTTCTTCCACCGGGCCAGCCAGGGAAAAAGCACGTAATAGAAGCTCTCGGCCGACATCGTCCAGGCCGGTGTATTCAAAAATGTGGCGACCGGCGGAACCCAACCTTGCAGCAGCAGCGGCGTCAGCGCCATCCCCGTCCAGAACATCCCGTGCGAGTGAGCATGGTACTCCACCGTCACCATCCGCCAGGCCAGCAGCAGGCTCAGCAGGTAGATGGGGTAGAGGCGCGTGAACCGCGCCTTCCAAAAGCGCACCCGGTCCAGCGTTCCGGCCCGCGCCCGCCCCGCGTAGTTGTACGCCAGCACGAAGCCCGACAGCAGAATGAAGAAGCTGACCGAAGCGAAGCCGGCGTTGACCACCGGCGCCAGCCAGCCAAACCAATTTGGATCGGAGAAATGGAAGAAGACGATATTGACGGCCGCGAAAGAACGCAGGCCCGTCAGGGCATTCAGCCGTTCTGGCTTGCTTATCTCCACTGGCTGTTAGACGCCTCCGATCGGCTTCCCGGTTCAGCCAGTCTCACCAAAGCCCCGCACCGCCCCTGACCCCTGATCTCTGACCCCTGCCCCCTACCCCTACGTCGTCACCAGCGATCCGACCTTTTCCCCCAGCACCACCCGGCGGATGTTTCCCGGCTGGTTCATGTTGAAGACGATCATGGGCAGGTTGTTGTCCTTGCACAGGCTCACCGCGGTCAGGTCCATCACCTTGAGCCCCTGGCGCAGGATCTCCATGTAGGTGATCTCGTCGTACTTCACCGCATCCTTCATCAGCACCGGATCGGCGTTGTAGACTCCATCGACCTTGGTGCCCTTCAGAAGCACCTCGGCCTTGATCTCCATGGCCCGCAGGCTGGCCGCTGTATCGGTGGAGAAGAAGGGGTTGCCGATGCCGGCGGCGAAGATCACCACGCGGCGCTTTTCCAAGTGGCGCACGGCCCGGCGGCGGATATACGGCTCCGCAATCTGATTCATGAAGACGGCGCTCATCACCCGGCACTGCACGCCGCGCTGTTCCAGGGCGTCCTGCAGGGCGATGGCGTTGATTACCGTCGAGAGCATGCCCATGTTGTCGGCGCTCACCCGGTCCATCTGCTTGGCCTGCTCGCTCAGGCCGCGGAAGAAGTTGCCTCCGCCCACCACCACGCCGACTTCAACGCCCAGGGCGTTCAGGTCGGCCAGCTCGCCGGTAATCTCCGCGACCCTCTCGGCATCCAGGCCAAAGCCGCGCTCACCGGCCAGCGCCTCACCCGACAGCTTCAAAACAACGCGTTTATACATGCTTTTTCGAGTATCGCATACCGGCGGCTGGGGCGGTCTCACTGGCGAATCGGCGGCCTGATCGCTTCATGCGCGGTGGCAATGCGGCGTCAGACGATCCAGCCCCCGCCGACGACCTCGTCGCCGTCGTAGAAGACGGCGGACTGGCCGGGGGTGACGGCGCGCTGCGGCTCGTCGAAGGTGGCGAGAACCTCGTCCGGTCCGGCGGGCGAGAGCGTGGCCCAGGCGGGTTCGTGGCGATGGCGAATCTTGGCGCGCACGCGCATGGGGCCGGTCAGCGCGGGGATTGAAATCCAGTTGAGGCGGCGGGCGCGCAGCGTTCGGGTGGCCAGTTCGGCGTCGGCGCCCACGGTCACGCGGTGGCTGACCGGATCGATGCTGAGCACGTAGAGCGGTGTAGGCGAGCTCACGCCCAGCCCCTTGCGCTGCCCCACGGTGAAGTTGAAGATGCCCTCGTGGCGGCCCAGAACCTCGCCACTCGGGGAGACCAGCTCGCCGGCGGTCTCCGGAACCCGCTCGCCCTGCTCTTCGAGATAGGCGGTGAGGAACTGCTTGTAGTCGCCGCCGGGGATGAAGCAGATCTCCTGCGAGTCGGGCTTCTCGGCCAGCGCCAGGCCGTGGCGGCGGGCCGCTTCGCGGACTTGTGTTTTGGTCAGGTTCCCGAGGGGAAAGAGAGTGCGCGACAACTGCTCCTGCGTAAGACCGAAGAGAAAGTAGGTCTGGTCCTTGGCCAGGTCGGCGGGTCGCTTGAGAATCCAGCGGGCACGCGCGGGGTCGAACTCGTTGACCGCATAGTGGCCGGTGGCGATGCGGCCTGCGCCGATGGAGCGCGCGGTCTGGAGCAACTGATCGAACTTGAGGTGGTTGTTGCAGAGCGAGCAGGGGATGGGCGTGCGGCCGGCCATGTACTCATCGACAAAGGGACGGACCACATCGCGCTCGAAGCGGGCTTGCTGGTTAACCACGTAATACGGGATTCCCAAGTGCTCGGCCACGCGGCGGGCGTCGTAAACGTCGTCGAGCGAGCAGCAGCGGCCCGCCTTGGGCGCGTCGGGGATGCCGTGGCGTCCGGCCAGCCGCGTCTGATCCCAAAGCTGGAGGGTGAGACCAACCACGCGGTCGCCCGAATGGGCGAGCATGGCCGCCACCGTCGAGGAGTCAACCCCTCCGGACATAGCTACGGCAATGGTCGTGGGCTCGGGCATAAGTGTTTTCATCTCGCCGTTCCCGCTGCCACCGGCGAAAGCTGCCGCAGGCGCTTGACGGCCTCGGGAACGACCTGCAAAACGTAGTCCACATCGGCTTCGGTGGCGGTCTTGAGCAGGCTGAAGCGCAGGCTGGCGCGGGCGCGCGTCTTGTCCAAGCCCATGGCCATCAGCACGTGGCTGGGCTCGGTGGCGCCGGAGTGGCAGGCCGACCCGCCGGAGACGGCCACGCCCTTCAGGTCCAGCGCGATCACCAGCGCCTCGCCCTCCAACTGGTCGAACCAGATATTCGTGGTGTTGGCGACGCGGGGAACGGGGTTCGTGGATTCCCAGGTCCCAACAGCGGGACCTGGGGCACCTGCATTGTCATGGGAAGACGAAGACGCAGGTCCTTCGACTCGTCCGCCGTGGCGGACTCGCTCAGGATGACAGTCATTAGATTTGGAGCTTTGCTCAGGAACGAGGACGACGGGGTTCGTCGATTCCCAGGTCCCAAAAGCGGGACCTGGGGCACCCATTGTTTGTGCTTGGGAGCCGTTGACGCCCGTGCCCGGAATCCGCAGAATCCCCGCTTCCAGCCGGTCGCGCAATGCGGCCAGCCGTGGAATGGTTCCATCGTCGAGCGATTGCATGGCCAGTTCCGCAGCCTTGGCCAACCCCACAATGCCGGGCACGTTTTCGGTGCCCGCGCGCTGGCGGCGTTCATGGCTGCCGCCCACCAGCAGCGGCTCGATGGGCGTGCCGCGGCGCACAAACATCGCGGCGATTCCCTTGGGCCCGTGCATCTTGTGGGCGCTGATGGAGCAGAGGTGGCATCCGAAGCGGCGGACATCGATCACGACCTTGCCCGCGCCCTGCACGGCGTCGATATGGAAGAAGGCGCCGGCCTCGCGTGCGATCTGGCCGATCTCTTCCACAGGCTGCAGAACGCCGGTCTCATTATTGGCCAGCATTACGCTGATGAGCCGCGTCTCAGGACGGAGGGCGCGGCGAATCTCCTCCAGGTCGATCAAGCCGCTCGCGGCGGGCGCGACAAAGGTGGTCTCCACGCCCCTGCCCGCCAGCCGCTGGGCCGCCTCCAGAATCGCCGAATGCTCGATGGAGGTGGTGACGAAGTGGTCGTCGGCGCGCAGCAAGCCGAAGATCGCTGTATTGTCGCCCTCGGTGCCGCCGGAGTTGAAGACCACCTCGGCGGCGTGGCAGTTGAAGAATTCGGCCAGGGTCTCGCGGGCGCGGTCCACGGCGGCGCGCGCCTGCTGCCCATGCAGATGGATCGAGGAGGCGTTGCCGAAGCGCTCCATCCAATAGGGGCGCATGGCCTCCATCACCTCCGGCAGCAGAGGCGTGGTGGCGTTGGCATCCATGTAGACCCGGCGCACCTCGGCAGTCTCCTTGCTATGGATTGTACGGGGAACCTGGATTTTTCGCTCTGTTCTCCGCGCTCAATGGGGGACTTGCGGGGCTGTGCTGCGGGAACCGGCGGTCTTCGGCGCGAATGCCCCGATCCGGTTCGATGCGTAAAGAACAGGTCGAAACAGCCTCTTGCAAAACTCCTTCGAGACTGCTCGCTGCGGCGAGTGTCAGGGCACGACTTCAGTCGTGCCGGAAGAGCCAAAAATCATGTTGGGCTTTAGCCCCTGCGGTTTTGATTTCAGTAATTTGCAATTCCCCAGCGGCTAAAGCCGGAATCTAACTTGGCCATTTGCGGCACGACTGAAGTCGTGCCCTGACACAATTCATAGCCTGAAAACAATCTTGCAAGAGACTCGATATTCAGCCCTTTCGCGTCCACTGCGCCAGCTTCGCCTCAGCCTCTTCGCGCCCGATTCCGCGCAGCAGGAACACCTTGCTTCGGGAAGACTCGCCGGCCATCAACTCGACGGCATTCTTCGCCACCGCAAACGTCTCGGCCAGAAAGGCAACCAGCGCCGCGTTCGCTCGCCCTTCCAGCGGCGGCGCCTGCACGGCGATCTTCAACTGCGCGGCCGGCCCTTCGCCGTAGACGCCCGCAATCGCCGTCTTCTTCGCTCCCGGCTGCGCGCGGACGGCCAGCGTTACGCCTGCTGAAGCGGCCCGCAGCATCACTCCCGCCCCGCATCGGGCCGGCGCTCGCCAAACAGCGCCGTCCCCACACGTATCCGCGTCGCGCCTTCGGCGATGGCCAGGGCGAAGTCCCCGCTCATCCCCATCGAGAGCACCTCCAGCGCCAGTCTCGGATGCGCCGCCGCCCACCGGTCGCGCCACTCGCGCAAGCTGCGGAAACACGCCCGCGTCGCATCGTCGGCCGCGCCAAAGGGAGCAATCGTCATCAGACCCCGCGCCTGCAAGTGTTCCAGGTCCGGCAGACGCTCCAGCAGTGCGGTCGCCTCGGCCGACTCCGACTCCAGCCCCGTCTTGGCAGCCTCGGGACTTAGCTTCACCTCGATCAGAACCGGCAGCCGCTTGCCCATCCTCGACGCCGCCTCGTTCAGCCGCTCGGCCAGCCGCAGCGAATCCAGCGAATCCACGGCGTCAAACAACTCCGCCGCCCGCGCCGCCTTATTCGACTGCAAATGCCCGATCAGGTGCACGCGAATTGGGCCGGTCGCAGCGCCTGCCGCCCCGCCCCGCCGCAGCCCTTCCAGCGCCGGCGCCTTGGCCGCGAACTCCTGCACGCGGTTCTCGCCAAACAGCGCGATCCCCAGTGCCGCCGCCTCCGCCACCGTAGCCGCTGGACAGGTCTTCGAGACGGCCATCAGCTCGACCTCGCCGCGCGGCCGCCCCGCCTGCCGGCACGCCGCCGCGATCGCCGCTTCCAGCCGTTCGAGATTTTCGCTGAGCGCCGTCATCGCCGTCCCGCTGAAACCCGGCCCTCGCCATGTGCATCCAACAAACCCATGTGGACTGTTATCCTGCTCATCTTCTCCAACATCTTCATGACCTTCGCCTGGTACGGCCACCTGAAATTCCGCCAGGAAGCGCTGTGGAAGGTCATCCTGGTCAGTTGGGGCATAGCCTTCTTCGAATACTGCTTCCAGGTGCCGGCCAACCGCATGGGCGCCGACCGCTTTTCGCCCGTCCAGCTCAAGGTGATTCAAGAGATCGTTACGCTCGCCGTCTTCGCCGTCTTCACCCTCTTCTACTTCGGCGAACATCTGCGCTGGAACCACGCCGCCGCCGGGGTCTGCCTGGTCGCGGCAGTCTTCTTCGTCTTTCACTCCTGGTGATCTGCCCAAAAGGCTCCGCTCAGTGCCCCTCCGCCTCGAGGAACTTCTCCGCCTCCAAAGCCGCCATGCAGCCCGAGCCGGCCGCTGTAATCGCCTGGCGGTAGCGCCGGTCCTGCACGTCTCCGCAGGCAAATACGCCGGGCACCACCACTCCATTCCAAGTTGTCAGCACATTGCCCGTGGTCTTGATGTAACCCTCCGCGTCCAGATCGATCTGCCCGGCAAACATCTTTGCGTTAGGCTCGTGGCCAATGCCCAGAAACAGCCCGCTGACCGCCAATTCGCACAACTCGCCCGTCTTCACGTCTTTCAGCCGCAGCCCATTCACCGCGTGCTCGTCCACGCCCAGTACCTCCTCGACGATGGTGTTGGGGCGCAGCACGATCTTGGGATGGGCGATGGCGCGCTCCAGCATGATCTTGGAGGCGCGGAAGCCCTCGCGCCGGTGCAGCAGCGTCACCTTGGAGGCAAAGCGAGTCAGGAACAGCGCCTCTTCCATCGCCGAATCGCCGCCGCCCACCACCGCAATCTCGCGCCCGCGGTAGAAGAAGCCGTCGCAGGTGGCGCAACTGGAGACACCGTGCCCGATCAGCGCCTGCTCGCTCGGCAACCCCAGCCAGCGCGCGCTCGCGCCGGAAGCCACAATCAGCGTCCGGGTCAGTATCTCCCCCGCCGAGGTCTTCAATTGGATCGGCCGGGCGCCAAGTTC